>CAZERN010000001.1:0-24865 GCA_964514675.1 uncultured Gammaproteobacteria bacterium
AAGAAGCCGTTCCTGGCCGCGGACTATAACGAGAGATATAGGCTAAATCAAAATTTAACTCAGTAAATAATTTGAAAGTATTATTAAACTGAGCTTCAGTTTCTCCTGGAAAACCAACGATAACATCAGTGGTGATTGCTATGCCTGGACGAGCAGCGCGCAGGCGAGAAATTAAATCTTTAAAATGAGCCACCGTATAATTACGGTTCATTGCTTTTAAAATTTCGTCATCACCAGATTGAACAGCTAAATGCAGGTGATTAACTACTTTTTCCGAAGTGGCAATCACACTAATTAAATCAGGGCTTAAATCTTTGGGGTGGCTGGAAGAAAAACGAACCCAAAAATTTCCCGGAAAACTAGCTACTTCTTTTAAAAGCCGGGGAAAATTATAATCACCACTGCGATAACTATTTACATTCTGGGCAATTAAATTTATTTCTTTATAACCCATGGCCAAGAGTTTCTTTACCTCGGCGAGAATTTCGTCTGCCGGGCGATAAACTTCACGTCCACGAGCATAAGGAACAACGCAATAAGAACAAAAATTATCACAGCCATTACCAATCGGGATGTGAGCCCGATAACTACTTTCATAACGAGCGGGAATCTTTAGATACTCTTCCCCGCGCTCTTGGCGCTCAGTCTCATAGAGTTTGCCGGCATCCGCTTGATCTGGGACAGTTTTTGCCGCTAATAGTTCCACTAATTTAGGCAAACGATTAATATTTACAAACAAATCAACCTGACCCTTAAGGCGGCGCTTAACATCAGGACGATAAGCTAGACAGCCCGTAATAACAATTAAGGCTTGAGGATTTTTCTTACGCAACTGGTTAACACGACCATAAACCCGGTCTTCAGCGGACTGACGGATGCCACAGGTAACAAAAACAACCAAATGGGCACTTTCTGGCTGCTTAGTTTCAATATAACCAGCCTGGTCCAAGTAAGAGGCCAGGCGTTCGCTATCGGCTTTATTCATTTGGCAGCCAAGGGTAATTAAATGGTAAGTGGCTTTATTCATTGGTTAAAGATTTTATTTGGTAGAGAGTGAAGTCGCGACCGATAAATTTTTGCGGCTCTAATTGTAAGCCAAACTCCGGCAAACGGCTAGCATTTAAATATTCTAAATCAATTTCCGAATAAGTAAAGTTTAGGTAATAAACAGGATAATGATTAAGTAATTTTTTCAAAAAAGGATAGTAAGGCGGTTCGTGCATCAGCCCCATAATCACCCGACGCTCTGGAAACAAAACCTTATCATGATACTGGGTTAAGATAATCGCCTCAGTCGGAGTCAAACTTAAAACTGTGCGCCCAATCTGACGGTCGGCGGCCATATTGTAAGAGAGATTGTTAAGACTCTCTTCACCAGAAAAAAGTAAAAAATTAAAAGATTGAAAAGCAACGATTAGAAAGGCTAAAGCTAAAGAACCACTAACTAGATAACGATAGACTAAGTGACGGCGGCAAAAATAGAATAAACCGCGGGCAATTAATTCCCAAGTTAAAGCCACTAAAGGTAGGGCCATTAAATAAATCGGCAACCAATAACGAGTGTAAGAATTGCCAATGGTATGACTAGCCGCATTGGGGTTATCGGTAAAGCGCCAGGAGCCATAATATAAAATCAAAACACCCGACAAAAAAATCCAACTCAAAAGATAGACTAAATATTTTTTAGCTGGTTTTTTTAAATTTAAAAGGAGTAAAATTAAAAATCCCAGAGCACCAAAAGCTGTTAACCAAGGAAACATTTCAACTACATAATAGTTAAACATGGCCAAAGACTGCCGCGGCTTAAAACCAAAATAGAAAACTGTATCCTTAACCGTTGTCACTAAAGCCGAAAAAGCACTTTTTAGAGATTCTCCAGATTGAAAAACAAAATTATTTCCGGCTGCCGAAATAGTTTCTAAAGAACGATTCATCTCATTATAACCGCCGTAAAAAGGAGAATTATACAACAACTGATTATAATAAAGGGTGGGCAAAAGAGCGAAAAAGAGACCAGCTAAAAAAAGTAAAATTCGGCTAAAACCAAGACGACGCCAATAGAAAAGTGCCACCAACCCCAAGACCGGTAAGAGCCAGATTATTTCTGAAGTCCGAACCGCAATCGCCCAACCAAAGAAAAAACCAGCAAAAATTATCAACAAAGAGCCTTTAACTGTGGCCGCGCGCGGACAATCTTTAAAAAAGTTTTGCTTAATTGGCTTAAAACGACGATTAAGAGCAGTCGCCAAAAAATAAGCACCAATAATCAGCATTACCAAAAACAGAACATTATGGAACATGCTGCGCATTGAATAATAAAAGTAGACTGGAAAAACTGCTAATAGCGCCGCAGAAATAGCGGCAATCCGCTCAGAAAAAAGGCGGCGCAAGAAAAGGAAAAAAAAGATAATTCCCAGAGCGCCGAAAAAGGGCGTTAAATAAGGAATAATAGCCGGGCTAATCCAAGCCCCTAAATAACCGTATAATAAAATTAAACCTAAAAAACTAACTGGTTTGAGCCAGCCACTATCACTTCGCATACTTCGAGGCATCACCAAATCAGAGGCGAGAATATTTGCTTCTTCAAATTGAGCAACAACCCCTTCGGTAGCCAAACGATTAGAGAAAAAATAATTAGCCGTTTCATCAGGCGAATTCCACTTGACTAAATCTTGGTGTTGAGTGCTAAAATTAAAATAAGCTGTGCCTACAAAAAAAGCGACCGCCACAAGGAAGACGGCAATAAAATAAAGACTGGGAGCTTTTAGTCGACTATTCATACTCTCAAATCTTATAGAAAAATACCCTTTTAAGCAAGAATTTGCTATATTTAATTTTAGACCCTCTTTGTTATCTATGATCAATAAAAAAATCTTTATTACTGAAGAAGATTTTCTGGCCGGACTAAGCTTGGTCATGATTTTTGGCAGCCTGGTTTATTTTTTTTACCGACTTGATTGGCCGGGCGTGATTTTAACTTTAATTTTTAGTGCCGGAACTTTTTATTTTATTCGCCCTTATTTAAAAAAGGAACTAATGATAACTGGTAGCCGGGAGCCAGAAACAAAAATTGACTATATTTTACTAGCCTTTTTCTTGATTGCCAGCGCTGCGGCTTGGGCGCTTTTAATTGCTGGCCGAAGTGGGGCCGCTTTAATTTCTCCTTGGCAAACAATTTCCGGTTGGTTCTTTGCCGCTTATGCGGCGGCTACTTTTTCCCTCTTAACCCTACTATTTCGGGCTAAACTAAACAATCGCAACCGTTGGCTTTTGGGGGCGCACTACGCCCTCTCCTTTAGCGTTGCGGCTGTAGTTTATAAATTAGGTTACGGCTTTGATCCTTTTATCCATCAAGCGAGCATGGAGATGATTATTGATCAAGGCTTTATTCTGCCAAAAACCCCTACTTACTTAGGAGAATATTCTTTAGTAACCATTATTTCCCGCTTTAGTGGTTTAAGTATTTATAGTCTAAATAAATTTTTAGTACCAATTAGCGCCGCCTTATTACTACCGGGGGCAATTAAAACTTTAGGCGCTAGTCGCGGTCGAACAACTTCAGTTTTACTAGCTGGAATATTAATACTTATTCTTCCCTTCACCTTTTTAATTGTCAGCACTCCTCAAAATTTTGCTTATCTATTTTTACTTTTAGCGCTACTTTATTCTTTATCGGGACAGCGCGTCTTAGCACTCTTGCTAAGCCTAGCCACTTTCGCCATCCATCCCATCGCCGGCCTACCCGCTTTAAGTTTTTGGGCCTTTAGAGAGCTTGATTATCGCCACCCTTTAAAAAATAAAAGAAATTACAGAAGGAGACGTAATTTTATTTTCTTAGGAAGTCTAATTTCCCTGCCGCTAGCTTTTGCTCTAATCAACAAGCAGTCACTTCTAAATTTGCGTTTCTCGCTAAACGGCTTTAACGCTTTAACTTTTTGGCCCAATCACGGCGCTAATCTTGGCCCCTTCTATCTCAATTTTCCCTATCTTTTTTCTTTCCTTATCTGGCCAGCCTTCATCTCTCTGGCAATTTATGGCGCTTTAAAATGGCGTAATTTTGAAAATGAAAAACTGGCCACCTGGAGAACAATCGCCGCTTTAATTGGAGCCTGGATGTTAACCGCTTCCCTCTCTTTTGATTTTTTAATTGACTACGAACAGGCTGATTATTTAAAACGTTTAATTTTAATAATCGCCCTTTACCTGACTCCTTGGCTTATTTCGGCTTTAGGTGAACTGGCCTCAAGAGCACGAGAAAAAAATCTAAAGGGCAAATTTGTCTTTATCCTAGCCGGGACTCTAATTATTACTAGCAGCCTTTATCTCTCTTATCCCCGCCATGATTTATTTGTAAATTCTCGAGGTTATAGTGTTTCTGAATCTGATTTAGAAGCGGTTCGTCTAATCGATCAAGATGCCGGCGGCGCTGATTATGTGGTTTTAGCTAACCAACAGACAAGCGTGGCCGCCTTAAAAGACTCTGGTTTTGGGCGTTATTTTGAAACTGAGGCTGGGTCAGTCTTCTTTTACTCTATTCCCACCGGAGGCCCTCTTTATCAATATTATTTAAGTTGGGTTAATGAAGGCCCGCAAGAACAATTAGTTGAAGATGTAAAAGAATTAACACAAGCGCAAAGAGTTTACTTAGTCATTAACCGCTATTGGTATCGGAGTGATCGACTAATTAGCGAAACGCGCCTTCAGGCACTTAACTCCTGGGTAACCGATGACCAGGAAGTTTATATTTTTAGACTCAATTAAAAAAATTTACTAACAAAAAAACAACGCCCATTCAGGCGTTGTTTTTTTTATTAGAGAAAAAATCTTAATGACGACTTTCCTGGTAAGAAAAGACTGGACCGACTGCTAAATATTTACCGGAATTAAGCTCATAAACCAAGGCCATAAGATTAATACCAGTGGTTTGGACCAAAGAATGATTAGGAACTTTAAGCCGAAGTAAATTCTCATTCGGTTCTGTCAATTTATATTGCTTAGCAAAGGAGCTGATAAAATCTTGATCATTGCCACTTAAAGCTTCATTATTTAATTCCTTTTTAATAATTTCAGCAATTTGATTTAACTTGATATTTTCATCTCTTAAGGTAACTCCTACCGAGGGAACCTTTTTATTAATCCCCATTCCTAGAAATAAGCCGTTAATCATTTCGTTATCAGCGATAATTTTTTTAACCAAAGAATAATTAGGCTCTATGTAAAAGTTATCATTTAAAACAACGTCCGTATTTAAACCGTTACGGTTTTCCGATAACCCGGCCGGGGCAAGGTTGGCCAACGGAAGCTGCAAATCAACCCAAGATCCAGCCGCAGTATCAACCAAACGTTGCGACCAAGTAGGTGTGCTGGCGTAAATTTGCATCTGCTTATTATTGGTAGAGAAAAGCGTTTCAATGGTACCGAGGGTGGACCAATAATTAGTATCATGCCAAACCGGCCAAGACTGTAAATCACTCTGGAGCTTGGCTAATTGAGTCGGGTATTTTTCATATTGCGAATTGATTTGCCAGTGCGTAGACAGAGCTACTTTATCAGCAACTAGAGCAATTACATCTAAACCGCTACCGTTACAACGCTCGCCGCCTTCACGACACAAGGTAACATTATTTTTATCATTATTACTTCTAAATCCTTCTTCTCCAGTAAAAACTCCCAATTCAGACCCACTTAGACGCTTAAAAATATAATCATTAGGCCAATAATAATCAGCTAACAGTTTAAACCCTAACTGGGACTTATCTTCCCCCTTATCTAAAGCCCCTAAAGATGGATTAAATTTCAAAGCTAAAAGTTCCTGACGCAATTTTTCTAAATTAGCCTCACTGTCAACATTTTCCCAAGCGAATAGAGTGGCGGGATCATAATCAGCGCCAAACAAATGCTGCATTGCCTCATCATATTGGCGATAAGTTAAATCATCACGCAGTCCGCGATAATAAGACAAAAGCTTATAAACTAAGGCCCAACGATTTTTTAATTCTTGATCATTGGAAAAATCTTTAGTAATAAAAGTGGTCGCAGTTAAACTAATTCGGGCATCATCTTTATCAAGCAAACAATCGGGACACTTTTCGTCTTTAACGGCCAACGGAAAGACGGAATTAAGCCAACGGCTAGCTAAATAGAAATTTTTTAATTTTTCAGTGCGCTGATATTCAGCCGGAATTTCAAATTCTCGGTAATCGCGCTCGTAAAGAAGAACTGGCGATTTAGTTTTCTCCCGGCCACTACGGATTAACTCTACCTCCCGAGCAGCATCTTTTTGTAGATACGGCAGAATAGTAAAATAAAAGGTGTTTGCTTCACTAGCCCCAAACTTGGTCATACTTTTACTATCCGGATCAATTTGATCAGCCCTCGGCTCCAAAAGTTCTAGGGCAACAGCAAAATAGGCCATTGCTAAGCGCTGAGATTCTAAAATGGGATCATTAATATTACCAATCTCTGCCAAACGATTTTCATAACGATAACGCGCTTGTTCATAAAGAGAGCGTGAGATTTCGTGAATATTGTTATAAAAAATTGTCTCTTCAATGTCTTTAAAAACCTGTTTAATTGTATTTTGGTGATAGTGTAATAAGAAATCGCTAGTAATTAAAAGGGGGATGCCTTTACCTGATAACCAAGAATAGGCTCCATAAAAATCAGTTATTTCTTTAGAATCAGGGTTTTGTAAAACTGAAAAACCGTCCTTGTTTAAATTTTCTAAATACTGATCCAATTCAAGACGACGGGAAAGATCGTAGTAATTTAAAACATCGATTTTTATATTAAGCGGCAAAGAATAATCAACAAAAGAAAATTCTGGAACTCCTGGCGGGGCTTCATAAAAATCCCGAAAATTATATTTTTCTAATTCGCCAGAAAGTAAAGATTGGTCCCAATTATCAATACTGGTTGTCGCTTGATCAGTCGGCAAATGCACATCCGTACTAGTCGCCCCTTCTAAGGGGGCTTCGTTTACTGGATCAATAATTACCGGCTGGGTTGGCGATTTAGGGGGCATTAAGATTCTTACCGAAATCCAAATAGCTAAAGCGAAAATAAGCAAAACGGCTAAGCCGATAAAAATTTTGCGCTTATTTTTCTCCCAAAAAGACAGGGGCGCTTCTTCGCTTGAAACCCGAGGAGACAAACCGTTAATAGGCGTCCCGACATCAGGCTTAGGTCTTGAAGTGGCAATAGGATCTAAATCAGAAAACATAGATTAATTAGGTAAGTATTTATTCTTATTAACTAGGTGTTCCTCATAGGTAGCAGCGTAAACCATGCTCCGACTACCAGCTGGAGTCAAAAAATAATTATAATTTGTTGGTGTCGGGTAAATAGCTGCCTCAAGTGCTAAATAACCAGGATTAGCAATTGGGCTGGGTGTTAAGCCGCGATTAAGATAAGTATTAAATGGCGAGGGTATTTGTGTATCAGCGGTACTGTATTGAGGCTTATTAACTCCGAGAATATAAGCCAAAGAAGCGCAGGACTGCAAAGCTTGATTATTCCTAAGACGGCGCCAAAAAATTCCAGAAACAATTTTAGCATCAGTATTATCTTTTTGAGCGTAAAAAATCGGCGCCTCCTTTTCAACCAAAGAAGCCATAATTACTATTTCACTAATTGTTTTTCCTTGAGCAGCAATTTCGGCGCGCAAGTCTGGAGTCAACTTTTTATCAAAGTTGTTTAACATTTTGTCCAAAATTTCCTCAGGAGTACTAGAGGCAAAAAAGCGATAAGTGTCGGGATAAAGATAGCCCTCAAGGTCAGTCCCGGCAGGACGGTCAGCTAAAAAATCAAACCGTTCACTTGGATAATCTTCCTGAGCCTTCAAAAATTCTTCCTCATCTAATAAGCCGGCAGCGGCGAAAAGCTTAGCTACCTCCTTGTTATTAGAACCTTCGGGAATACGAACAGTAATTTCATCTTGATAGACAATTGGCTCAGGCTCTGGTTCGCGGCCTAAAATTTTATCTAAAAAGACTTGCGACCGCGTCGGAGCGACTTTATAAACAAGAAAACCACCAATAGTTAATAAAGCGATTAAAATTAAAATTATTTTACCAATTAAATTCATATTTTTAGAAGGCTGTCTTCTTAAGATTTGGCCGCCTTAGCCGCCGCTTGTTGAATAAGCTTTGAGCTAGCTCGAATTTTTTTACCCAGACCGTCAACCATAGTAATGCCCAAATCCTGACAAATTGGATACTCTGGAACATCGCCTAAGCTTTTTCGGTCGCCGCCATTAGCAAAAATATCCGGCTTAACCTTGGCTAAAGAGCGACAAACAGTTGCATCCCGATCAACAGAAACGAAAACTTCATCTACCGCTTTCAGGGCGCTAATGATTTTTACACGATCCGCTAAGCTCATAAAAGGAACACTACCTTTTAGTTTTACCTGGTAATCATTATTAACAATTACCACTAATTTATCGCCCAACTTCTTCGCCCGCTCTATCATTTCCAAGTGCCCAACATGCAGAGGGTTAAAATAGCCAGAGACAGCGACAATGGTTTTTTTTCTGGAGCCGGTAGGTCTTTTTTTCCTCATAACTTTCTTAGATACAGCCATATTAATTTTTATTAAACTGCTTTTATTATACCAAAAACCGAGTGACATTAAAAATCCTTTATTTTTTTGAAAGATACCCTTATAATAAGGGTAATAATAAACTATATTAATCAGATATGACTATTTGGCAAAGTTTAATCATGGGCATTGTTGAGGGCTTAACAGAGTTTCTGCCTATCTCATCTACGGCCCATTTAATTATTACTGGCGAACTCTTAAAAATTCCAGATCCGGATTTTTTTAAAACTTTTACTATCTCAATTCAACTGGGAGCCATTCTGGCGGTTGTAATTCTCTATTGGAAAAAAATTTGGTCTTCCTGGAATTTAATTGGCAAAATCATTGCCGCCGCCATCCCCACGGCTATTATCGGTGTTGCCTTACATAAGATTGTCAAAGAGTATTTAATGGAGAATTTACCACTAATTGCCAGTTCTTTGCTTATTGGCGGAATTATAATTATCTTATTTGAACGCTGGTATACACGTAAAAAAATGACATCAGCTAGTCAATCTAAGGAGGTAAATGAGATCACCTACAAACAAGCAGTTATTTTAGGGACTACCCAATCTTTAGCAATGGTTCCTGGAGTTTCTCGTTCCGGAGCGACTATTATTGGGGGTCTAGCTCTGGGCATTAGCCGTCACAATATTGTGGAATTTTCTTTTCTTCTAGCAATTCCAACAATGATTGGCGCTACCGCTCTAGATATCTATAAAAACCCAACTTTATTTACCAGTAGTCAGCTCACCGTCTGGCTAGTTGGCTTTATTACGGCTTTTATAACCGCTATTATTGGAGTAAAATTTTTAATCCGCTATGTTCAGAAAAATGATTTTCAAGGCTTCGGCTGGTATCGGATTGTTTTAGGAGCTCTAATTTTTCTATTTTTAATTTAACCCCCATCTCTTTCCCAAAAAAAACTGGCTAAGATGGCCAGTTTTTTTAAATCCGGAAAAACTTCCGAGCGGTTTCAGTGGTAATTTCCGCCACCCGCTCCACTTTCATGTTTTTAATTTCCGCAATTCTCTGAGCGACATATTGGACTAAAACTGGTTCATTGCGCTGCCCACGATAGGGCTCAGGAGTCATATAAGGAGAATCGGTCTCAATCATGATTCTATCAATCGGAACTTTACGGATTAGCGAATCCCAAGTCTGACTAAAGGTGATTAAGCCGGTAAAAGAGATTATCAAACCTAGATTAAAATATTTCCACGCTAAATCTTCGTCACCAGAAAAACAATGAAGAACGCCCCAGGATTTGTTATTCGGAATTAAACTAGCATAAACTTTACGAAACTCCTGAAGAAGGGCTAAAAGATCATCGTGAGCTTGCCGGCAATGAATAATCACCGGTAAATCTAGCTGCCGAGCTAATAATAATTGCTGCAAGAGGACGGCCTGTTGCCTTTCTTTGACTGTTTTTTGATCCTCGTTTGGGGGTAAATGGTAATAATCCAGACCTATCTCCCCGATAGCAACCACTTTTTCAAACTTAGCCAACTTTTCGTAATTATCGTAGTAAAATTCTTCACTGCGTATGGAAAAGTCATAAACACCCTCATTACTATTATTACTCACGCGGCCACTTGATAAATGAACCGGATGCAAGCCCACAGCCGCATACACACCTTTTTGATATTTATTGGCATAATTTAAGGCCCGAGTAGAGGTTTTATAATCAGAGCCTACCAAAATCATCCAAGTATCATTATCTAAAGCCCGGCGGATTACTTCATCAGAATCCTCCTTAAAATCCGAAAAATTAACATGAGCATGAGTATCAATCAACATTTTTTCCAAAAAGACACGCGACGCGTGTCTTTAAAATTAGTATAATTACTTTTAAAGAGAAGCGCCTATAATCCTTTTATTCTTCTTTAGACGCAGGCTGGTCAGTTTTTTCCTTCTTTTCTCCAGCAATCACCGCACCCGCTTCGCTTACCCGATCCTTTAGGTCAGTGGCCGCTTCTTGAATACTGTTTTTTATATCAACGCCGGCTTCTAAAACTTCTTCTTTTAAATTATTTAATTTATTCTTAGTTTCCTCCCAGGTCTCGCTAATTTTTTCACTACTATCAGCCCAAGTTTCATCAGACTCTTCTTTAACCCCTTCCCAGGCTTCTTTTAAGTGTTCTTTAGCCTTTTCTAGACCTTCAATAACCTCTTCTTTAACCTCAGAGATTGATTCGCTAATTTTCTCCTTAATCTCAGAAGCTGTTTCCTTAGTAGCCAGAGCGGCAGCATCTAAATGTTCTACTGGCGTCTTTTTTTCATCACAATGACAAGCGCCAAATAATTTTTTGTACCAAGAGCAATTGCACTTTGACATATTTTTTAGATTTTATTATAAAAACATTTAAATTATACCACTTTCGGAGAACTTTTCAATTGACACTTTATCTAAAAAGTGTTTATTGCTGACCTAGTTTTAAATTTCCAACTGTTTAATTGCTTTTTCATCATGGCGACTAATATTTTTAGGAATTTCCACCCTAACAGTCACAAATTGCTCCCCCTGACCAAAGCCATTTAAACGCAAGAATCCTTTGTTGCGAAGTTTAAAAACGGTTCCTGACTGAGTACCGGCTGGAATTTTTAAAGTTACTGGTCCGTAAACAGTCTCCACATCCACTTTATCCCCTAAGATTGCCTGTTTAATATTAATCGTCAACTCGGTTCTAATATCATAACCATCTCTTTTGAAAATTTTATCGGGAGCTACCTTAATCTGCAAATACAAATCACCAGCTGGACCACCTAAGAAACCATCATCTCCGTAACCTGAGAGACGAATTGTTTCCCCATCAGCAATCCCAGCGGGAACACGAACTTTAATTTTAGTAGATTTTTTTACCAAACCGTCGCCGTTACATTTGGAACATTTCTGACTATAAATTTTGCCTTCGCCTTGACACTGCGGACAAATATTCTTTGTTTGGATATTCCCTAAAATCGTCCGAGAAACACCAATTACATAACCAGCTCCTTGGCAAGTATTGCAAGTCTCGACTTTTGAGCCTGGCTCAGCCCCATCACCGTGGCAATGGACACAAGTCGTTTGCTTACTAAAAGAAATCTCTTTTTCTAAACCAAAAACTGATTCCTTAAAACTTAAATCAAGACTTAACTCTAAATCTCTGCCTCGGCGTGCTTGTTTTCCTTCCCGGCCACGAGCACTACCAAAACCAAAAATATCAGAAAAACCACCAAACAAATCATCCATGTTAATGCCGCCTTGAAAATTTGACCAATCGAATCCAGCTCCACCGGCGCCACCACTAAAAGCCGCCTCACCAAATTGGTCGTATTTCTTCCGCTTATCATCACTGCCTAAAACCTGATAAGCCTCATTAATCTCTTTGAATTTTTCTTCATCGCCACCTTTATCAGGGTGATGCTCATGAGCTTTTTTGCGAAAAGAACTTTTAATTTCCGCAGCGCTAGCATTTTTATCAACCCCTAAAATTTTGTAATAGTCTTTTGCCATAAATTTCTTTAGCGAATAAAGCGCCCCAGCACGTGGAGGCTGCGGCGCTCTAACGCTCAAGAATAATTATTTTTTTTCTTCAACTTCACCCTCAACAACCGGCTCATCACCATCAGTTTTATTTTCATCATCGCCTTTTTTATCTTCAGGCTTAGCTTCAGCGGCAGCTTTTTCATACATCGCTGCCCCGATTTTCTGAGCAGCCTGATTAACCGCCTCTAATTGTTTTTTAACGCCTTCTAAGTCGTTGGCTTCCTTAACCTTTTTAAGTTCAGCTATTTCCTTCTCTAGCTCTGCCTTATCTTCGGCTTTCATTTTATCACCTGATTCTTTTAACATCTTCTCGGTAGAAAAAATTACCGCTTCAGCCTGATTAGCTAGCTCAACACTTTCTTTTTTCTTTTTGTCATCTTCAGCATAAATCTCAGCATCATGTTTCATTTTCTCCACCTCTTCTTTTGATAAACCAGAAGAAGCAGTAATGGTAATTTTCTGCTGTTTACTGGTTGCTTTATCAGTCGCGCTAACATTTAAAATGCCGTTAGCGTCAAGATCAAATTTAACTTCAATCTGAGGAACGCCTCGGGGTGAGGTTGGGATACCATCAAGAATAAAGCGCCCTAGAGTCTTATTATCGGCAGCCATTGGCCGCTCACCTTGGACAATATGAATTTCAACACTTGTCTGACCATCAGACGCCGTTGAAAAAATTTGTGACTTGGAGGTAGGAATAGTTGTGTTCCGATCAATTAAAGGAGTAGCCACACCGCCCATAGTTTCAATCCCTAAAGTAAGCGGAGTAACATCTAAGAGTAAGACATCTTTGACATCACCCTGTAAGACGCCGGCTTGAACAGCCGCCCCTAAAGCAACTACTTCATCAGGGTTAACACTTAAATTTGGCTCCTTGCCAAAAAATTCCTTAACTTTTTGCATTACTAAAGGCATGCGTGTCATTCCGCCAACTAGAATCACTTCTTCAATGTCATCAACCTTAAAACCAGCATCAGCTAAAGATTTTCGACAAGGCTCTAAAGTTTTTTCAACCAAATCCGTAACCAAAGACTCAAGCTTAGCGCGGGTAATTTTCTTAACTAAGTGCTTGGGGCCATTTTCGTCAGTAGCGATAAAAGGTTGATTAATTTCGGTTTCTTGAGCTGTTGATAGTTCAATCTTAGCTTTTTCAGCCGATTCTTTAATCCGTTGTAAAGCGAGGGTGTCCTTAGAGAGATCAATCCCTTCATCTTTTTTAAACTCTTCAATAATCCAATCTATAATTCGCTTATCAAAGTCTTCGCCGCCTAAGTGAGTATCACCATTAGTCGCTTTTACCTCCACGGTATCAGCGGAAATATCAAGGACGGAGACATCAAAGGTACCGCCACCTAAATCATAAACGACTACTTGTTGACCTTGTTTTTTGTCAAAACCATAAGCTAAAGCGGCTGCTGTTGGTTCATTGATAATCCGTTTTACCTCTAAACCAGCAATTGTCCCTGCGTCTTTTGTGGCTTGACGTTGAGCGTCATCAAAATAGGCCGGCACCGTAATAATTGCTTCAGTGATTTTTTCACCAAGCTTAGCTTCGGCATCCGCTTTCAGCTTACTTAAAATCATCGCTGAAATTTCTTGAGGGGTATACTCTTGATCATTAATTTTAACTTTGACACCAGTACCTGATTGAATAATTTTATAAGAATTATTCTCTAAATCACCCTTAGCGCTGACATCATTAAAATTCCGACCAATTAAACGCTTAACTGCATAAATCGTGTTCTCCGGGTTAATCACCGCCTGCCGTTTAGCAGCCGAGCCAACCAAGCGTTCCCCGGATTTAGAAGTAGCGACAACAGAGGGAGTTGTCCGCAAACCTTCAATGTTTTCTAAGATTTTAGGACTGCCGCCCTCCATAATCGCCATCGCGCTATTGGTAGTACCTAAATCAATTCCTAATATTTTACTCATATTTTTCTAGTCATCAGTCCTAAAAAGAACCGAATTACAAATTATTTTTTAGTTTCAATTTTAATATTTTTAGCTTCACCGCTTTCTGCTTTCGGGATGGTAATCTTTAAAACACCACTCTCTGCTAAAGCTTTAGCATTAGCGCCGTTAACTTTTGCTGGTAAAGAGATTGCTCGATAAAAAGAGCCCCGACGAATTTCCTTACGATAATAATTTTTATCATCCACTTCGCTGCGCTTTTCACTTTGCCCTTTAATACAAAGGGTGTCGTTTTCAATAGAGACATTTACTTGCTCCGGATCAATCCCCGCTAACTGAGCTTCTACGATAATATTATCTTCGTCTTCATAGATATCAACCGCTGGCGTAAATCCTTCTTGTTGACTACGAGTTGCGGGTAAGAACTCACCGAACGCCTTATCAAAATCATCAAAGGGGTCGGCAAATAAGGGGGTCCATTTTATTAATGACATATTTTTAAGGGGGCGGTACTGAAGACTTGCGGCTCCAGCCCTGGCCCATTTAATTATTTTTATTTTTAAACTTCTTTATTTTCTGGTTGGCTTTGACCAACGATTACCTTAGCGGCGCGAATTAAACGACCATTTAATTTATACCCGGGCATCACCTCCTTTATCACTAAATCACCAGCGCCTTCAATTGCCTCCATCGTATTTAAATCAAAAGGCTGATTAACGGTAACAACTTCTTCAACGCCTTCAGTATTTAATAATTCTTTAAATTGCTTGAGAACATGCTGGACACCAATCACCCAGGCATTTTTAACTTCAGTTTCCGGTAGATTAAATAAAGACAATTTTAGATGATCATAAACCGGCAACAATTCTTCAAGTAAGCGCCCATTAGCGTATTTAATAAATTCGGTTTTTTCTTGGGCTGTTTGCTTAATTAAATTTTGATAATCCGCTAAAGAGCGATGATATTTATCTTTATACTGACTCTGCTCTAAATAATTATGTGCCTTCAAGGAGACGGCAATCACTAAGGGGCAAATATTTTTTTTCGCCGTCATTTCATCCTTAGAAAACCACTTCACTTCACTATACTTTTCAGAAACTAATTTTGTTTCTCCGGAAAAATCACTTATCAAAAAGCGAAGCAAATAAACATCCTCTATTAAATCTCCAGCGATAAGTTGTGGGGACTCAATATTTAAATTTAAAACACTTTTTACTTTAGCGCTTAATTGCGCCTCCGGAATATTGGAATCTCGTAATGAAAAGGAAGGGGCGCGCCATTGTTGGCTTCTTTTATCTTTAACTAATAAAATCTTTTCTTCCTCATTAATAATTAAGGCACTGACCGCCAGCTTAGGGGCATCTTTTTCGATGTTTTGCGAATTAACTGTTTTAGACATAAAGACAAAAGAACTTAACAATTAAATTTATTCTTTAAATAAGAAACTAAAGCCAAATTACGATCATAATCCATGCGCAAAGGACCAATTAGGCCAAAAACACCAACCGTGTTTTGATCTTTATATTTCACTAGAACTGTACTTAAAAAAGAACCAAACGGATTTTTTGAGCCGATTAAAACATGCTCACTGTAATCTAAGCGCTCAAAGATTTGAGCAATAATCTCTTCTAACTGATCAATTATTACCGAGATATCATAAACAGCTTCTAGTTGTTTAAATTCTGGATGCGAAAAAAGATTGGCTAGTCCGGTGTGGTAAACATTATTCTTACTAAAAGCCCAAAAAACAGCGTTATTAGATAACTCAGCCATTTGTTTGGCAAGAGCTCGGTAAGCCTCATCATCTCTAGAAAAAAGCTGGTCCAGTTGCGCTTCCTCAGTGGTTTTTAAGCGGGGAGGATTATCCTTTAAATCAGAAAGCCATAACTCGTAAGCAGACTCTGTCGGAATTCGTCCAGAGGAAGTGTGGGGCTGCATTATATAGCCCGCCTCTTCTAGTTCAGCCATCTCATTTCTAATCGTGGCTGAGGAAACACCTATTCGCGAGGTTTTGGCCAACATCCCTGAAGAGACCGGCTGAGCAGTCTTTAGATATTCTTTAATGAGCGCTTTTAAAAGCGTGAGCTTGCGAGAATCTAACATAAAATTTATTACAACCCTTATTATATAAAAGCTTAGCAGTCTTGTCAATAGACTGCTAAGATAGATTGGAAATCCTAAATTTTAGGCTAACTTATAAAAAATTAATCCTGTTCATTAGACTGGTCTAAATGCTCACCAAAATACCAAGTTAAAATCTCTCGAGCAACAGCTGCACCCACAACACTCCCCTCTTCACCCTCTTCAACTAAAACGGTTAAGACAATCGTCGGCTCCTCAAAAGGGCCAAAGCTAGTAAACCAAGCATGAGGCGCTTTCTGGGTGGACCATTGAGCAGTGCCGGTTTTGGCAGCCATCGAGACCGGAACAACCTGCAAACTCCGAGCCGAGCCACTAGTAACTGTCTGGCGCATTCCTTCGCGAACAATTTCTATATTTTTTTGATCAATAAAATCTTGCCGAATAAGTTCCGGTTCAATCTTTTTAAGTACTTCATTATTAGAATCCAATAAGGCGCTAACTAAGTGAGGTTTATAGAAATGACCGCCATTAGCAATCGTTGCCGTATAATTAGCTACTTGTAAAGGCGTGACAACGACATCACCCTGACCAATTGAAGCATGATAGGTATCACCGATATACCAGCGTTCCCCCTTAGCCTTTAGTTTCCAATCAGCGCTAGGGAAAAATCCAGGCACCTCGCCCGGCAAATCAATACCACTAATTTCTCCTAAGCCGAAAAGACGCGCATATTTTGATAAGCGATCAATCCCTAAGCCGGTAAAATTATCATAGCCGCCACCAATATAATAAAAGAAAGTGTTAACCGAATCGGAGATTGCTTTTTTAACATTAGTAGTACCATGACCACCGCTACGCCAATCAGGAAAGAACCACTGTCCGACTTGTAAGCCACCAGTTGATAAAAAGCTAGTTGTTTCACTAATAATTTTTTCTTGCAAAGCAGCCGCCGCGACTACAATTTTAAAAGTGGAACCGCTCGGGAACCCACCACCTACGATACGGTTAAGGAGGGGGCGATCGGGGTCATTTAAATACTTCTCATAATCAGTCTGACTGATTCCAGTGGCAAATAAACGATTATCATAAGCCGGCAAAGAAACTAGTGCTAAGACTTCGCCACTTCGGGGATCTAAGGCAACGACAGCGCCTCGACTTAAATTCATCGCCTCTAGATGTTTACTTAAAACCTGCTCAGCGTAACCTTGAAGAGCGACATCTAAAGACAGAAGTAAACTAGCGCCGTCTTCAGCTGGAAGCTCACTAATAATTTTTTTCTGCCGACCTAAAGCATCAACTTCAATATTTTTTTGACCCGAAACACCTCTTAATTCTTTTTCCCAAGAAGACTCCAGGCCGGTTTTACCTAAATAATCAATTAAAGAATATTCTTTACCCCATTTTGTAAGTTCGGCCTGATTAATTTTTCCAGTGTAACCTAAAAGGTGAGATAAGCTGAGTATCGGCTCCTCACTATTTAAAGACTGGGGCGGAAAAACATACTCACGTCTAATCTTATTAGAAAGGAAAACCCCAGGAACCTCTTGTAATTTAAGAGCGAGAAGAAGAGCCCGATCGTAATCCAAATTATCCTTAACAAATAAGGGCTGATAAGACTCCAGCGAACCAATAACCACCCCATCTAAGAGATTCTTAATTAAAAAATAAGAGGGTGAATCGGTAACTAGAGTTAACCCGCCCAATTTCTCAACAGAAACATTTTCCTCGCCACGGCTAAGCATCTCTAAATCACCATCTAACCAATAAGCAACCCGCCGGATTAGCTCATCCCGAGTTTCCTCATCACGCGGCAATTCAATTGGGCGTAAATATAAAACGAAGTTCGCCGCGTTATTAACCAATTGCGTCATTTCTCGGTCGTAAATAATACCCCGCCGCGCCTCAACAACTTCGGTCCGCAAACGATTACCTTCGGCTAAAGAATAATAGTAGTCCCCTTTAACAACTTGGAGCCAAAAAGAGCGCCCAATTAAAATAAAAATAAATATCAGAAAAAAGGCAACAATAATCGGCAACTTAGCTAAATCAAAAGTCTTACCAACAAACTCTTTATTACTGCTATCAGCCAAAAAAGACCGCTCCGTCCAATCAGAGTAGTAATAAGCGTCTTCTAGGTGACCGTAGGAATACTCACCCTCTTTAACAACAAAGGGGTCACCTCCAGCTGACACTCCTCTTTTTTTAGCACCTCGATGGTGTCGCAAAAACCTCATAAGTCTTATAATAATAGCGAGAGCTTTTTAAAAAAGCAATTAATCGGAAAGTCAAAAAAGCTAATCTTCAAGTTTTTTTAAGCTTAATTGTTTTATAATAAAAGTAGCGTTTAAATTATTAGCGAGCCTATGAAACTACTCTTAATTGAAGACGATTTTTTTATTGCAAAAAATTTGATTTTATTTTTAAAAAAACGGGGACATTTAATTAATTGGGCTAAAGATGGAAAAACGGGTTTAGAACTCGCCCAAAAAGAAAATTATCATTTAATCATTACTGACTATTTGCTCCCAAAACTAAATGGCCAAGAGATTATTAACCATTTACGAGCCTGGGGCTACGATAAACCAATTCTTGCCATCTCTGTTTGTCAGGAGGTAGAGAAAAAAGTGGCCCTTCTTAATGAAGGAGCTGATGACTACCTGAGCAAACCTTTTTTCTTAGATGAACTGCAAGCGCGAATAGAAGCCTTAGTTAGGCGACAACCGGCGATAGAAGCTAATCTCTACTATGATTCAGATTTGGAATTAAGCTCTGCTAAAAGAGAGCTGCTCTACCAAAATAAAACAATTCCTTTAACAAACAAAGAATTCCTTCTACTTAAATTGTTAATGACTAACCCCGGTCGAATTTTATCTTGTCAGGAAATCTGCGAACGCGCCTGGGAAGAGGAGGATTTTTGCCGTCGGAATATAGTTGAAGTTTATATTCTAAAATTACGCGAGAAATTAAAATTTAAAAAACCGTCTCCAATTGAAACAGTTCCTAGTTGCGGTTATCGTTGGCGAGCGAAAAATTCAAAAATCATTGACCACTTCCCCTCTTACTGACAATCTAAGCCCAACCGTAACGATTGTAAGTTGTTGCGCATCAAACTCAAAAATGTGATTCCGGAAATGGTATCAAAACGACCAACATTGTGAGCAGCGTTAAGGGCTAATAATTCAACCCCCGCCCCGCGGCGAATTAAAGAACCTAAATAAGGCATAATCAGTTCTTCAAAAAAAACATAAGGCTGACCACTTTCCTTTAAATTATCACTAAGAAGAAGGATTTTTTCAGTATCGACGCTATCATCTGGAACAAAACCCTGTAAAGACTGGTAATCTAAATCGTAACGCCGCGCTAGATAAGCAAAAGTATTATGACCGGCGATGATAAGTTCCCGCCACTGACAATTAGCTAGTCCGGCCTCAAATTCTTGATCTAATAAGCGCAACTCTTCTTGATAAGCAGTGGCCCGATTCTGATAAGCATCTTTGTTACTAGGATCAATTTCTTGATAAGCAAGACTGATAACTTCAACCATTTGAGACGCTAGAGAAAAATCTAGCCAAACATGAGGATCACCATCTTCGCTCGCTAAATCATTAGCGGTCGCCATTTTATTAGCGATTTCTAATTCGGCTGCCCAGGGCTCTAAAATATCCGAAGTATAGAAAAAGAGAGCTGATTTATTTATCTCCTGAAGTGTTTCCGTAGTTGGCACAAATTGATGGAGCTCAACACTTGGCGGCAAAATTAGACTAACAGCCGCTTGGTCACCGCCAACAATTCGCGCAAATTCAAAAACTGGGAATGAGGCAGTCGCCACCAATAAGCGCCCCGAAGAATCCCGAGACGGCAGCGCCTCCTCAGACGGAGTATTAACTGTTTTTAAAAAAAATAAATAGAAAGAAAGAATTACTAAAACCAATAAAAGGCCCCCTAAAGAATAGCAAAACCAACGCTTCATTTTATTTTTACCAATTTTAGTCAGCATATTATTTAAGATCAAAAACTGGAATTTCAGACCGGTTGAAAGTTCTAAGTGGCGGCCCCCAAGTTCCTACGCCAGAGGTGGTATAAAGCTTTAAATCGCCAACTTGATGCCAGCCATAATGGTAAGGGCCAAAGATTAAACGAGTCAGTACACTCAAAGGGAAAAGTTGACCTCTGTGAGTGTGTCCAGAAAGCTGCAAATCAACCCCGAGGGCCTCAGCCGCTTCAATATCCTCTGGTACATGTTTTAGCAACAAGCGCGGCTGCCCCTCATCAGGACTCAAATTAGCTATCTCTGGACGCAGATAAACATCACCTTCTTCTTGATAATCCCAACCAATCAATTCTAGACCGTCCAACATGACCGCCCGATCATTTAAAACAACAATCCCTTCTGCACGAAGCATTTTTTCCAAAGCCGATGCATCTAAATAATATTCATGATTCCCAAAGACATAAAAAACGCCATCCGTGGCCTCAAATTTACCCAACTGTTTAACCATAGAAGCAACGTCATTCGACTTACCGTCAAAAACATCACCAGTTAAAACTAACAAATCGGGCTCTAAATTATTAACGCGTTGAATTAAATTATTTAAAAACTTTACCCCATAAACACCACCATCTAAGTGGATATCGGACAACTGAACAATTCTTTTTCCTTGCCAATATGGAGGTAAATTGTCTAATTCTAGTGAAAATTGAACTACTTTCGGCGAAAGAGCTTGAAACAGGCCAATTAGAAAAAGAATCAGGGCCAGCAAAAAACCAAGGCCTGCCAATAAGCGCGGGCTGGATTTTAAAGGAGTTTTTTTCAAGATAGGTAAAATAATAGCCGCCCCCAGTAAGTAAAAGAGTAACCCCGACCAAAGTGAGCAAAAAAGGGATAACCATTGGATTAAATAGCCTCCATTTAAACGAGATAGCGGCAAGAAAATAAAAAAACCAGAAATTAGAAGGAAAATAAGGGCCGCAACAATAATCTTCCCTAATCGGGATAATTTCAATAAATCAGCCAACAAAAGCACAACCAGATAAACACCCAGAAAAATAAGAATTCCAAATAAAGCTAAGAATTGGAAAGGCATAAAAAAACCAAAATAATTGATAGTAATAAGTTTATTATAACAAAATCCTTAAATAATAACATCTATGCATTTAACGATTTTTAATTTTGGTAAAATACCCCAGTCTATAGAAGGAGTAAATTTCACTTTTGAATTGGGGAACGTGAGCAAGGGCGAGATTTCTATTTCGCCAAAAAGCGAGCTTCTGCTTATTTTCCCAGAAAATAATACTACTCTCGCTAAAAATCTCTGTCGCCAGTTAAGAAAACAGGGAGTTTTTTTACCAATGATTGTGGTTGGGGAAAAAATCAGCCCCACTCAAGGAAAAATCTTTCTCAATCAGGGGGCAGATGATTGCTTGCGCGGGGAGTGGAAGATTATTGAACTCCAAGCCCGCCTAGAAGCCCTCCTTCGCCGGCCCGAAATTTTTGTTAATTCCCCTTTAAAAATAAAAAACTTAATTATTGACTTCTTCAAACGCCAGGCCTGGATTAATAAAAAAGAATTATTTTTAACGCCCCGAGAATTTGATATTCTAGAATACTTAAGCAAAAACCAGCAGCGCCTAGTTACCCGCGATGAATTAAGTTTAGAGCTTTGGAATAGTGATTTTAACGATCTTTCTCTGACTGTTAATAGTCACCTTTATAATCTTCGTACCAAATTAAAAAAGAGTGGTTCCTTAATATCAATAGCAACGGTTTCCGGAGGAGGCTATTTTTTAAAGTAATTTTTAAAAATATGAAAATTTTTGTTCTTTTCTTTTTTTTAAGCGCCCCAATCTTAATCGCTGCTCTATTTTTCCAATATTATTATTTTAAGAAAAAACTTTCCCAAAAGAACAAACTTCTAGCCAGTCAAACCCAGCAAGTTTTAGCTGATTTTAAAAAAAGCCAAGCCAAGGAATTAGAAAAATATCACTGCCTAGTTGAAGCTGGCCGTCTTGCCGGCGGCATTATCCACGACTTTGCTAACCCCCTAACTGCCCTGGTTTTGAACCTAGAACAAATTCGTTTTCGCGATTTAAGTGAGATTAAAACGGCAGAGTGGGAACAAAAAATAAATGAGGCAAGCCTCCTCTGTCAAAGAATGACTCATCTCTTAAAAGCAGCTAGTAAGCAATTAAGTTTTCAAACAGAAACCAAAGAACTCTTTTCGGTTAACGAAGAGATAGATAATGTTTTAAATCTTTTAGACTGCAAAGCCCGATCTTATAAAGTTAGCCTGCGCAGCAATCTCGAGAAAGAAATACTCTTAAATAACAATGCTTTAAAATTCAGTCGAATTATCTGTAACCTTGTCAGCAACGCAATTGAAGCTGTGGATTCACAAAAAAAGAACTCTTGGGTGGAAATTAAAGCCCGTTTGATTAATGGGCGTCTAATAATGTCGATTACTGATAACGGGCTAGGCCTACCAGAAGACTTAAAAGAAAAATTATTTGCCCCCTTCTTCAGCACAAAAAAGAAAAAAGGCAATTTAGGTTTAGGGCTAGCGATTGTCTCAGATTTAGTAAGCAAAGATTTTTACGGAAAAATACGCGTTAGCAGTCAGATTCGAAAATTCACCGCCTTTACAATTGAACTGCCCCTTGAGATTAAAGATATAAAAATCCCAGAAGAGAGCGGGGCTTTAGGCTAGGATATTTTCTAAACAAAAAAACGAGTTTTTAACCTCGTTTTTTAAATTAACTAAAGACTATTAAGTTCACTTAATTAAAAAAATGAAAAGAGTCAGCTATTTTTAAATCAAAACAATTGCCAGCCGTAAAACCTAAGCCGACATTACATTCTTGCCCCAAACTCCAAAAAGCTACTTTTTTTGCTATCGGGCTATAAACTATATAATTGGCGTAATTTACCGGGCAAAGAGTTTCGCCTAAATCTTTCCCACCCCCATTAATCTCAACTCTATAATTCCCCTCAAAACTTGTGTCTGTTTTTCCTTTATAGCGGCAACCAGCACCAAGCTTATCCTTAATTAATGAATCTAAATCTGACTCGACTTCAGTATCAAAAATAACAATGTGCCAAGGCAGGGGGTAGGAATTATCATTTTCTTTATATTCAGGGACAAAAGTGTTTTCTATTTTTATTAATTCTCCGGTTTGCAAATCAACTTCAACATTGTATTTTTGCGTTAAATAAAAATTATTATTTTTATTTAAAACCTGATTAGGAAGGAGTAAATTGAGAATAGCTTTTTCTTCGCTTATATTGCCCCACCATTTATTATTAATTGAAGTAATGGGGTAATTAAAACTAAAGCCATATTCTTCATTTTTATATTTTATCCATTCTATTGAATCTCTAACATTTCTTGGCTCGCCTATTGTCCAAATAAAATAAAAACGGGAATATTGTTTTTTAGTTGCCACTAATATATCTAAATTATCATTTCTAAATAAATACCCCGAGCCCAATTGCTCAATGAAGCGATAATTATTTGTGACATTGCAGCGAAAGGTTTACACTTTGGGCCTCACATAACTTTTGCATAGGTGTTAGGCCGTCCATACCAAGTCCTCGATATTTTTTCTCATAATTATAATAGTGCATAAACAGATTTAGTCTGTATTGCATTTCTTCAAGTGACAATCTGGGCGGAAACCCATATCGCAAGGCCTTCTGGTTTAGGGTTTTGTGGAAGCGCTCAATCTTGCCGTTTTCTTCTGGCCAGTATGGAGTGTTCTTTCGGTGAACGATATTATATTCCTCTAGTAACAATTTTAGTTTGCCATTTAGAAATTCGGTGCCCTGATCGGTTCTGATTTTTTGAATTGTAAATGGAGCTCGTTGTAATACCTTTCTAAAAAAATCAACTGTGTTGTCTGCGTTAGCGGTTGAGTAACTCCAGACAAAGGCCCATCTAGTAGCATCATCAATAATCGTATAGATTACTTTGCCCTGCTTGTAACCGTGTGGATATTTAGTATCCATTTGTAGCTCATATCCTGGTATTTTGTGGGCAAATAACTGTTTCTTCCATCTCTTTTTGGTGTCTATATAATAATCAGTATATCTGACTTTGTTTCTTTTTAAAATGCGATAAATGGTGGTGGGGTGTAAAGTAATATTATGTTCGTGTTGTAATCTGTCAGCGAGCGCCTCTGAGCCATCGAAACGATATTTCTTAGCTAGCTCAATGACACATAATTCTAGAGCCTCAGTCGTTCGGTTGTGGGCGGGCCCGCTTCTTCTCTTGCTTTGGGCTTCAATGATTCCGGACTCACCAAAGCGGCGATATCTGAGCAGATGTTTGTGGACGCTTTGCCTTGAGAGGTTCATTTCTTTGGCGACCGAAACAACTGTTTGCTCTTTAGAAACGATATTGTCTAATTTGGATATTAGTAACTGTATATACTTGGGGTCAAATCGATTCATATTGGCTAGAATATAGTAAATAGATAACTATTTATTATATTTTAGTTCCAGAAAGTGTAAACCCCTTTGCTGCAGTGTTAACAATGATTTCTAGGCTGAGTTCAAGAAACACTGGGGCGGGATTCGAACCAATATGGACCAATGAAATCAAGGGTTTTCTATAAAATACCATTAATATCCCAAAAAGTTAGAACCGCTTTAAAACTTGAAATGTGTCTAATATTAAAACAAAAACAGGCCTTAAAAGCCTGATTTTGCGTTTTGCTCGGGGTCGTGGACGAAGTTCGAACTAGTGTGGCTAAGACTAGGTAAGAATT
>CAZERN010000002.1:0-24451 GCA_964514675.1 uncultured Gammaproteobacteria bacterium
ATGTCAGCCTCATCAATTCTTCATATTAACTTATTTATTTGGCAGGTTAATATGGAATTATTATAGAGATAAGTTCTATTCTTGTCAATAGAAAATTTTCTTCCCAAAAAAAACTCCTTAATTAGCTAATTTTATTCTAAAATTGCTTTAATTCGGCGCACGCCAGCACTTGAAGATTCTTCTTTTACTATTTTAAAGTGCCCCAACTCTTTGGTATTGTTAACATGTGGGCCACCACAAATTTCTTTAGAAAAATTAGCAACTTGATAGACTCTGACGCGGTCATCATATTTAGAGTCAAAAACTCCCATTGCCCCTTGTTCTCTGGCCTCACCAAGAGACATCTCTGAATAAGTTACCGGCAACTGCTGAGTAATCGCCTGATTAACAATTTTCTCCACCTCAGCTAACTCCTCGGGGCTCATTTTTTTATCATGAGAAAAATCAAAACGCAGGCGTTCAGCGGTAATATTGCTTCCTTTTTGGAAAACTTCAGCTCCCAAAACTCGGCGCAAAGCTTCTAAAAGTAAGTGGGCGGCCGTATGCAAACGAGTCGTAGCCACACTGCTATCAGCTAAACCTCCTTTAAATTTCCCCGCCGAAGCGGTGCGTGACAATTCTTGATGTTTAGCAAATTCTTGCTCAAAGCCAGCTCGGTTAACAGTCAGACCCCGCTCATGCGCTAACTCCTCAGTAATTTCTAAAGGAAAACCGTAGCTCTGATAAAGATTAAAGGCTTCCGCTCCAGAAATTTCTTGAGTTTTTATTTTATTAAATTCAATTAAACCTTTTTCTAAAGTGCGCTTAAATTTTTTCTCTTCTTGATTAAAAGATTCTTTAATAAATTCTTGATTGCGTTTTAGCTCTGGATAGATATCGGCATAATCAGCGATAACCGTCTCCGCTAGTAAAACTAACCAATTATCATTATTAATATTTAGCTGACGACCATAACGAATTGCCCGTCGTAATAAACGCCGAACAATATAACCCTGATCAGTATTAGAGGGCGCCACACCGCGATCATCACCAACAATAAAAGTGGCTGCCTTAATATGATCAGTAATAATTTCAAAAGCACGCTCGTTATCACCCACTTTAAGGTTAGCCCCAGAGAGCTCGGCAACCTTAGCCATCAGCTTAGAAAATAAAGTAGTTTCAAAAATACTTTCTTTTTGACTGGCAACCACTGCTAAACGCTCCAAACCGCCACCAAAATCAACATTTTTGTGAACTAACTCTTCCCAACCGGTCTCTGTCTGACGATACTGCATAAAAACTGAATTGCCGATTTCTAAAAAACGCCCGCAATCACAGTTTGGGTGGCAAAAAGGACCAAAGGCGGGGTCATGCGGCCGACCGGTATCATAAAAAGTTTCACTATCTGGGCCGCCTAACTCACCAACGGCGTCGCCGCGTCGCCAAAAATTTTTATCTCGATAAGCAAAAATTCGCTGACTAGAAAAATCTAAACCAATCCCCGGACCATCTTCCCCGGAGCCTAAGGTATCCGGTCCAACTTCCGCGCTCACCCCTAGACGAGTAAAGATTGATTGCAAAGTTTTAATTGACTCTTCATCACGCGGTATTTTTCCATCAGCACTACCGACATAAACAGTTTGATAGAGGCGGTGCGGATCAAGGTCAAGCTCGGTAACTAAAAAATCAAACCACCAGTTTAATTGCTCTTCTTTAAAATAATCACCCAGAGACCAATTTCCTAACATCTCAAAAAAAGTGTTGTGACGATGATCGCCAACCTCATCAATGTCTTCGCTGCGAAAACATTTTTGACTATTACAAAGGCGTTTCCCAGCCGGATGCGGCGCTCCAGCCAAATAAGAAACCAGCGGAAACATTCCTGAATTCGTAAATAATAAAGTGGAATCATTTTCCGGCAACAAAGAAGCGCTTGGCAACAAAGCGTGGCCGCGAGCACTGAAAAAATCTAAATATTTTTGGCGAACATCACTAGCAGTCATAAAAAATTATTTCTTAGTAAGTGGAGGAATAATATTAACTTCCGGCTCTAAGGTCAAGTCGAAGCGCGTTTTTACCCCCTTAATCACCCGCTTAATCTGGGCTAAAACTTCGGCGGCGCTAGCGCCATCATAATTAACTAAAATTAAAGCTTGTTTTTCATACATCCCGACCGCCCCATAGCGCTTCCCCTTAAAACCAGCTTGTTCAATCAACCAGCCAGCTGGAATTTTAATTAGCTTCGGCTTGGAACCAGGAAAAAATTTAATTTCCGGCCACCGCTTTTGCAATTTTTTAAATTCTTTTTCTGAAACCTCTGGATTTTTGAAAAAAGAACCGGCATTAGGCAAAACAGCAGGAACTGGTAATTTACTCGCCCGCAGCTCAGTAACCACTAAAGCCACTTGTTTTGAAGTTGGTGTCTTTATTTTTTTAGCTGAGAGAATATCCTTGATTCCACCGTAATTCAAATTCAAGCGCGGCTCTTTACTTAATTTAACCGTCAAGCGATAAATGAAATATTTACCCTTTAAAGACTTTTTAAAAATACTATCCCGATAAGCAAAGTGACAATCAGCCGCCTTAAAAATTTTAGAACGACCAGTCTTAAGATTAATTGCCTCTAAAGAAACAAAAACATCCTTTAATTCTGCGCCATAAGCGCCAATATTTTGAACTGGAGCCGCTCCGACAGTGCCATAAATAGAAGCCAGATTTTCCAAACCATATAAATGGCGACGAACTGAGGTTTCAACAAATTTTTGCCAATTTTCACCACTATAAGCCTGATACCAAACCGATTTTTCCGTTTCTCTAATAATTTCTGAACCGGTAATTTCATTTTTTATTACCAACCCTGGAAAAGATTTGGTTAAAAGAATATTAGAACCGCCACCTAAAATAAAAATCTCTTTTTTATTTTCTCTCGCCCACCTTAAAGCCTCTTTAAGTTCTTCTAAATTTTTTACAACCGTAAAGAAACGAGCTGGCCCGCCAATTCTTAGGGTAGTATAAGGAGCAAGAACAACTTGGCGCTGAATTTTTATCATATAAAATCACTTAAAGCTTGACGCTTCTGAGAGCCAGTAACCATATCTTTAATGGAAACCTCGTCGGCGTCTAACTCTTCTTCGCCTAAAAGATAAACAGTTTTAACTGATAAGCGATTAGCTAGAGTTAATTTCTTCTTTAATTTTTCTGGACCGTAAGCACCGGTAACATTCAAGCCCTGACGACGCAAACTATCAGCTAACTCTTCTCCGCGTTGACGATCAGCGCTGATTATTAAGGCATCGGCCGCCGCGACTGCCAAGTCTGGCAGAAGACCAACTGTTTTTAATTGATAGAAAAGACGCGATAAACCAATTGAAGCTCCGACTCCAGGAAAAGCACGGTCATTAAATCCAGTCACTAAATTTTCATAGCGACCACCAGAACAAATAGAACCTAACTCTGGGTAGTCATCTAAAAATGTTTCCCAAACGGTGCCAGTATAATAATCCAGCCCGCGAGCAATGGAGAGATCAAAAGAGTAGTGCGCCGCCGCTACTCCATAATCGGCTAAACATTCAGCCAACTCTTGAAGTTCACCTAAACCAACTACAAAATCTGGATTCTTGATATTTAAAAGCTCTAACTTCTCTAAAACATTTTCTTTTAAGGAAGCAAAATTTAAAATTTCTTTCACTGCCGAAGGATTAAGCCCCAATTTTTCTAGTTCCTCCCGACAAGCATGCTCACCAATTTTAGGAAGCTTATCGAGGATGCGTAAAATTTCTACTGCTAACTCACTCAGGTTTAGTGAAGCTAACAAACCTGATAATAGCTTGCGATTACCAATTTTAATTGTGAACGGACCGATTGCTAGTTTTTCAAAAACAGTGGCAATAACTTTGATGATTTCCGCTTCGGCACCAAGCGAAAGAAGCCCCTCACCAATAATATCAATATCCGCCTGATAAAATTCTCGGTAGCGGCCTTTCTGTGGGCGCTCACCTCGATAAACTTTAGCGATTTGATAGCGTTTAAAAGGAAAAGTAAGGACACCTCCGTATTCACTAATATACCGCGCTAAAGGCACAGTTAAATCAAAGCGTAAGGCTAAGTCGTCGCTATTATTTTCTAAGCAGTAAATTTGGTGCTCAGTTTCACCACCAGCTTTTGCTAAGAGAACCTCCCGGCGCTCTAACACTGGGGTGTCTAAAGGAATAAAAGCAAAAGAGCGATAGGTTTCGGCAATCGTTTGCTTAAGCTGATCCAATAATAACTGATCAGCCGGTAAATATTCAGGAAAGCCGGAAACGGCCGTTGTTTTAATTTTTTGTTTCATATAAAAGAATTAAACCAAAAGAGCACACAAGTGTAAACCTATGACTTTTTTTTCTTAACTAAATTCTGACCAACCCGGAAAATATCTCCCGCCCCTAAAAGAAGAACTAAATCCTTAGCTTTTAGATTAGCCCGTAAATATTTTTCAACCGCTGCTAAATCCGCTTGGTAGACAACTTTTTGACGATGCTTAGCTGTTTGATTGACAGTTTTAATAGCGGCAACTAACTCCTCACTGGAAACACCACCCTGCTCTTCTCGGGCCGAACCATAAATATCTAAAACAATGAGCGTATCGGCGACGGCAAAACTCCGAGCAAAATCTTTAAATAAAGCTTTAGTGCGAGTAAAGGTGTGGGGGTGAAAAACAGCAACTAAGTTTTTATCGGCATAAGCTTCTGAAAATGTTTCCAGCGTTGCTTTTATCTCGGTTGGGTGATGGGCATAATCATCAAAAATTGGAATGCCTTGATATTTTCCTAATAATTGCGCGCGTCGAGTCGTTCCCTTAAAAGCTGCCAAATGTTTTTTAATCACATCTATTGGTAGCTCTAATTCTAAAGCTGCTCCAATTACTGCCAAAGCATTAAAGACATTATGCCGGCCTAAAAGTTTAACCTTAAACTCGCCGTAGCCGTAAACTTGAAAATACTGCCAGCCGCCCTCAAGTCGATAATCATAAGCGGCTAATTTTACTCTTTTCGAAGCCGCCCGCGCATCCACCTCGTCGGTAAATAAATTATAGTTAATCAACTTCCCTTTCAAATAGGGATAAGTTTTACGAACGGCCGCATCATTATCGTTAGCAACTAAAAACCCCCGGGTTGGAATCTTGGCCACGAAATTAGCAAAGACTTGAAAATAAGAAGACTTAGTAGGAAAGAAATCAGGATGGTCATAATCAATGTTATTTAGGAGGGCCCCGACGGGCTGAAAATACTGAAGTTTATTTTGATATTCATCAACCTCAGCAATGAAAAGATCCTTAGTGCCAAGTTTAGCGCTGCCGCCTAGTTGTGGCACACTAGAACCAACTAAAATACTAGGCTCCAAACCGGCCCGATCTAAAACATAACCCAGCCAAGCTGAAGTAGTGGTTTTACCATGACTACCAATAACCGCCACGCCCCGATGGGCACTAAAAATCTCTCCCAAAGCAGCCGCATAAGAAAACTTCCTAACCTCATGATTCCTTTCTAAGGCCGCTAACTCGACATTATTTTCAGGCGTGTAAGCAGAAGAATAAACAACTGTTTTGACTGCAGGAGGGATATTTTTAACGGCAAAACCGGAAGCAAATTTTATTTTAGCGCTCCTTAGAACCTTATCAGTTAAAAAAACATCAGCAACATCAGAGCCCGAGACCTTTGCTCCGGAAGCTTGTAAAAACTGGGCTAGCATTGTCATCCCAACCCCCTTAATACCGATTAGATGAACATTCTCGTATTTCTCCGGTAGTTTAAACATATAATTAAGTTAATTTTAATTTTTCTTACTCCAAGACAAAATAATCTCAGCAATCGCCGCGGCCGCTCCTGGCTTAATAAGTTGAGCCATCTCTCTAGATAGAGCCGCCCGCATTTCAGCTTGAGTTAGTAAACGCTTAACTGTCGGCACCAAAGAATTATTTAATTCTTTTTGAGCTAAGACCAGAGCCGCTCCTGCATTTCGGGCTGCTTCAGCATTAACCTCTTGATGAGTTTTAGGCATGGGCACCAACAAACTGACCTTCTTTAAAGCAGCCAATTCGGTTAAAGTCCCTAAACCCGGTCGAGCAATTACTAAATCAGCCGCCGCCATTAAAGACCAAAGTTCTTGATGACTAACAAATTCTTGTTGACAATAGCCCGGGGCTTTTTTATCAATCATTTTTCCGCGACCACTTAAATGGATAATCTGAGTCTGTTCTAAGAGTTCTGGCAATTTATTAGCAACCACCTCATTAAGAGCCTCCGCCCCTGTCCCGCCGCCAAAAATTAAAACTAAAGGTTTTTCACTGGTTAGGCCGTAGCGAGCCAAAACGATTTCTTGCTTCTCAAGCGTCGGAACCAAATAAGGATTACCAACTACAACCGCTTGTGCTCCGTAATCTTTAAGTGAGGCGGAAAAAGCAACGGTAATTTGACGCGCCGTCTTAGCCATTAGCTTATTAGCCAATCCAGCCTGCAAGTCCTGTTGATGAATTAAAATTGGAATCTTCAAAAAGCGCGCCGCCCAAACTAAAGGAACGCTCACAAAAGCGCCGGCACTAAAAACAACCTGTGGTCTCAAGCGGCGCAGAAGGAAAAAAGAACGGAAAAAAGCAAAACTGATTACAAAAAGATCGCTTAAGTTTTTAAAAGAAAAATAGCGTCGCCACTTCCCGGCCGGCAGGACATGGAAGGAAATGGGCAATTCTTTAGCCGCTTCAATAATTAATGATTTTTCCGGCCCCGACTTGGTGCCAACAAAATAAAATCGCCAATCTGGCTGTTTTAAAAATAACTCTCTGGCCACCGCCAATAAAGGAGTAACACTGCCTAGAGTCCCCCCACCGGTAAGAAGAATTGTTTTGTTTTCGGTTCTCATAAAATTAACGGCGTCGTGGCTCTTTAGTATACTTACTGATATTAACAACAACCCCAATGGCAATTAAAGAAGACAGAATTGAAGAACCCCCAGCAGAAACGAAAGGCAGAGGCACCCCGGTCATCGGAATTAAATTCAGCTGCCCACCAATATTTAAAAAAGTTTGGATTGCCAGCCAAGCAGCAACACCAGCCACTAAATTGCGCGAATATCTATCAGGCGCGTGCTTAGCAACTAATAAAACCCGATAAAACAAATAAAACAATAAGATAATAAAAAGAGCAGTAAAAATAAAACCAATCTCTTCGGCAATAATCGGGAAAATTGAATCACCCCAAACTTCTGGCAGATACATAAACTTCTGTCGACTCTGACCAAGACCGCGGCCCAAGACTCCACCAGAACCAATCGCAATCAATGATTGATTGATATGGAAGCAAACATTTTGAGTATCAAAAGAAGGGTCAAAAAAACAGCGAATTCGATTGTCTTGATAAGAGGGGCCACTGTTGCCGGAATTTTTAATAAATAAGGCTGGGAGTAAAAAGATTACCCCAGTTAAAAAAGTGACAAGCAAATGTTTAAACTTTCCGCCGCCGACAAAAAAAACAATAATAGCTGTGGAGATAATAATCGCCAAACTGCCAAGATCTGGCTGAAGCATCATTAAAAAAGAAATTACTCCTAAAATAAGAAAGAATGGAAAAGCGCCGCTACTAAAAGAGGATAATTCATTCTGTTTTGCCTCCAGCCAGGTTGCTAAATATATTAAAAAAGTTATTTTAACCAACTCAGAGGGCTGAAAAGAAAAACCAAAAAGATTAATCCAACTGCGTGAAGTTCCATATTCAGACTGTAAACCAGGGATAAAAACTAAAAGCAACAAGGCAATAGAAATAAGCAAAAAACCTAAAGCATATTTTTTCCAATAGCGAGAATGAATCTTCTGGGCAAGATAAAAGGCAATTAAGCCAATCGCGAGGGCTGGCAATTGCCCCAATAAGTAATGGTACTGGTTACCAAACTTATTAAAAGAAACCACCGCCGAAGCGGTAAAGAGCATCGCCAAACCAAAAAACAAAATCAGAAATAAGGTGATTAACAGTTTTTTATCTGGCTCATGAGCCTGGATACGAACGCCTGCTTTTTTTGATAATCTTTTAAAATGCATGGATTTTTTAGAAGCCGCGATCGGCTAAAAAAATAATAACGCCGAGCAAGGCCATTGCTCCGGCCACCAACCAAAAACGCATAACAATCTTACTTTCGGGCCAACCAATAGCTTGAAAATGGTGATGAATTGGCGCCGATAAAAACACCTTTTTGCCTCGACGAAGTTTTTTTGAAGTCAACTGAATAATAACTGACAGAGACTCAACTAGAAAAATAAAACCAATAAATAGGAGGAGTAAAGCGCTATTAGTTAATAGAGCAATAATTGCCAAAGTAATACCCAGACTCATTGAGCCGGTATCCCCCATATAAAAACGAGCTGGTGGGATGTTATACCAGAGAAAAGCCATCAAAGCACCAATAATAACTGCACAGAAAGTTGCTAATTCGTAACGACCAAGAAGAAAAGCAATCGCCGCATAAGCGGCAAAGGCCACAAGTAATGTCCCCCCAGCTAAACCATCTAAACCATCGGTCTCGTTAACTGAAAAAGCAGTCCCAACCACAATAAAGACAAAAACTGGGATATACCACCAAGATATTTCCAAGTTGCCAATAAATGGAATATGGAAAACAGTCCAATCTAATTTAAAATAGAACCAAAGCGCTCCAACTAAAGCAATTGCCGCATAAATTAATAAGCGATGCCGCATCTTTAAACCGCCGCCCCCTAAAACTCCTTTGCCGCGAACATCTAGCCAGTCATCAACTAAACCAATTAGCGCGGAGGCAACAAGGGCCCCTAGAGGAAGAAGTGTTTCTGAGCGGGTTAAAAAATTTAAATTACGAATGATTTCATAATCAAAAATCTGAGCGGCAACATAAAGCCCAATAATAAAAACCAAAACTGTTCCCCAGATTAAGACCCCGCCCATTGTTGGGGTTCCCTCTTTAGCGGCATGAAGTTTGCTAAAAATTGGCGTTTCCCCAGAATTACGAATCTTTTTTCCAAGTTTGTGTTTATATAAAAAATTAGTCAGTAGTGGCGTCATGAAGCCGGCAAATAAAAAAGCGGCCATTGCCAGCAACAAGATTTTAATCACGTAAAAATACTCCATAAATTTATTAGCGGAAGTTTATTAAATAAATTAAAACGAGCGCCGAGAGTATTCCTAGATTACTAAGAAGAGTGCCGCTCAAAAGGAAATGGCTTTGGATTTTAAAATTACGACCACTACCTAAAATTATTAAAGCAACTAAACTAAGCAAAAGAAGCAGGGCCCCTAAGAAAGGAAAATAAAAAATCAAATTTGGGGTGCCAATTAAATCGATTCCAAAATCAACATTATAGTGTAAAATTAGAACATTACCGGCGATAATCCGAAAAATATAAGAAGCGAGCCACCAAGAAGCTCCCTGAATAATTAAAATCGCCAATAAATACAAGCGATTAGAGATTAAGCCAAATAAATCCTTAAGCGTTCCGGCCGCCTGCAAGCGCCAATTTTGCAGTCGACCATAAAATTGCGAGTATGACATAATACTAGCTAAAGTTACGATAAATATAATTTACTCTTTAAGTTTAGCACATTTTAACAATAAGATAAATAATGATATAATAAACCCATGACTAATAAAAACTTAAAAAAGATTAGTCGCTATGCTCGCCAGCATGAGCTCAGCGTTTTAGCAATTGCGCCGGAAAACGGCCGCCAAGTTTTGCGTGGCGAAAACGCTAGTCAGCAATATCGCCTGGTAATTGATTCTAATTTTGCTAGTGATTTAAGTGACTCTTACCGGCGTTTATTATCCTTAGCCCCTGACCATTTAGTCAGCAATGCTTATCTAAAGGATGATTTAGGGCCGATGCGCTTATCTATAGTCCCTGAAGCTGGTGGCGAAAAAATTATCTTACAATTTATTAACGACCCCGTCGGGCCAACCCGCTTTAGCCGTTTAGGCTTAGATAGAAACACTCGCAATCAGATTAAAAAATTTCTTACCCGCCCACGCGGCCTAATAGTAATTATCGGCAATAACCATCAAGGGAAAACCACCACTCTTCACGCTTTGACTCGTGAATTAATCAATACTGAAAGCGCCGGCGTTATTTTAGAAAAATATCCAGAAGCTAAGATAGACAAAGTCAGTGTTGTTCGTGAGAAAAATAAACGCGTCCAATCTTTAGAAAAATTAAAGAAGCAAGATCATGATTGGATTGTAGTTGACGATGCTGACGAGGAGTTATTACGCGCTTCACTTACGACTGCTTCTGAGGGGCGTTTGGTTTTAGTTGCCTACAACAGCGAACAGCCTGCACAAACAGCAACTTGGTTAAAAAAAATTGCGACCTCTGATTTGCCCTTGCTAATAATCTATCAAGAAATTAAAGATAGAAACTGCCCTAATTGTTTAATCGCTCGTCCTAGTTACCATTATCAAGGTTTGCTAGACCGTTACTGGCCGTCAGAAAAAAAATACCGACCAACAAAATTTTTTCACAGTCGCGGCTGCTACCACTGTGGCCACTCAGGTATTCGGGGGAAAACTGCCGTTTTTGCTGTTGAAGAATCTAAAAATGGCAAAACCCAATGGAGTGCCCCTTTAAGTACTGATTTAATTATTAAAGCAGCCAACGGCTTAATCGCGCCGGAAAATGAAATATGAAAATTGCCTGTGTTATCCCCGCCTATAATGAGGCCAAAAATATCGGTCCGGTTTTAGCAAAAGTCTTCCCTTTGGTGGACGAGTTGATTGTTGTTGATGACTGCTCTTCTGATGAAACCAGTCTAGTGGCTGAAAAATATCCAGTCACAGTTATTCGCCATCCTATTAACCGCGGTCAGGGCGCGGCCCTACAAACTGGAAATGAGTACGCGCTAAAGAGTGGCGCTGATATTATTCTCCATTTTGACGCTGATGATCAATTTAGGGCTGAGGAGATCCCAGTGGTCCTAGCCCCACTGATAGCTGGCGAAGCTGAAGCAGTTTTTGGCTCACGCTTTTTAGGACAGGCTAATTTCCCCCCCCTAAAGCGTTATTTAATTATGCCCTTAGCCCGACAATTAAATCGCTGGCTAGGAATAAGGACAACTGACCCGCAAAGCGGTTTTCGAGCTCTTAAAAAAGAAGTTTGGCAACAGATTACTATCTATAATCGCGGCATGGCCCATTGTAGTGAAATCCTTTTCAAAACCGTGAAGACCGGTTGCGTCTTAAAAGAAGTGCCAATCCATGTCACCTATCATCACTTTGGACAAAAATTTAGCGGTGGCTTTAGAATCATCAAAGATCTTTTACTTCAGAAATTATCTAATTAAAATCATATGTTTTTTACTTGGCAACAACTAGTCGCTTTAATCATCATTATTTTTTTCGCTGGACGACTTTTTAAACAAAAGCGAAAAAAGCAAATTAATGGTAGCGAATTTTCTCTCTGGTTAATTTTTTGGAGCATTTCCGCTTTGGCAATTATTTTTCTAAAACCATTAGACAAGCTAACCGCCACCTTAGGTTTAAGCGCTAGCGGTATCAATCTTTTGTTTTATGTTGCTTCTTTGATTCTTTTTTATCTAGTCTTTAAAATGCGCCTACACTTAGCCAGGTTAGAACAAGATTTAACTGTTCTAATTCGCCAAGAAGCTTTGCGCCAAGCTAAACCCAATAAAAACCTGTCTCCAGAAACAAATTCTGACTCTAAATAATTCTTATGAAAATTGCCCAAGTGGTTTGCGCTTACCCGCCCTATCCTGGAGGCATCGGCCAGAGTGCTGCCCGTTTTGGAAAACTACTCGCCGCCAACCACGACCTAACAACCTTTACACTAAATCCTTTAAGCGGCCCTAAAAATACCGAGCCCGATTTGGTTTATCTAAAACCTTTGCTTAGAGCGGGCCACGGTGGCCTACCCTTCTCTCTCCTTTGGCGTCTTAAAAAATATGAAGCAATCTTTTTGCATTACCCTTTTTTTGGAACTGATTTAATTATTTATTTATTTTTACTATTTCAGCCACAAAAAAAATTATTCATCCATTACCATATGGATACTAATGATTTGGGTTTTCGCTTTAAATTATTAGCTCTTCCTAGTCGCTTAGTAAGAAAGAAATTATTTGCTCGCGCCGAAAAAATTTCCGCCGCTAGCCTTGACTATCTAGCTCACGGTCAAGCCGCTTCTCTACTTAAACGCTGGCCAGATAAATTTTTATCCCTTCCTTTTGGTTTGGACACACACCGTTATCGCCCCAAACTGCCAACAGAAAATGACCGCTTAACAGCAAAAGGTAAGGAAATTGTTGATTTTGTTAACCATAACTTTATTAAACGCGGCCGCGTTAATTTACTATTTGTGGGGGGCTTAGATAGTGCTCATTATTTTAAGGGTCTTAACTTTTTACTACCGGCGCTGGCCAAGCTGCGTTTTAAAAATTGGCAACTGACAATTATTGGCGACGGTGACTTGCGCTTAGGCTATGAAAAACGGGCAGAAGAATTAAATCTCAAACGCCGGGTAAAATTTGTGGGACGACTCAGCGAGGAAGAATTAATCCGTACTTACCAAAATAGTGATTTATTTATTCTCCCCTCGGTTAATCGTCATGAGGCTTTTGGTCTCGTCTTAACTGAAGCAATGGCTTGTGGCGTCCCTGTAATTGCTTCTGATTTGCCAGGGGTTAGAACTGTTTTTCGCCCCGAAGTTGACGGTCTTTTAGTAAAACCCAGAGACGTTGACGATTTAGCCACTCAGATTGCTGCTTTAGTTGGCGATGAACCCAGACGAAAAGCTTACGGACGTTCAGCTCGTGATTATGCCGTTTTAAAATACTCACTAAAGACTAGCGCTCAGCTTTTAAAAGAAATGTTTTCATGAAAATCTTATTGCTCAATAATTTATTTACCCCCTATCAGCGTGGTGGCGCCGAACGGATTGTTGAACTAAGTGCTCAAGAATTTAGAGCTGCTGGACATAGCGTCAAAATTGTTTGCACTTATCCTAAAAACGCCCGACGAAAAGATGAGGAATTAGAAAATGTCTTTTACTTGCCTTCAAACTATTACCACTTGAGCGAGAAGAGCTTTGCTTACCGCTTCTTCTGGCAGCTAACTAATTTATTTAATTGTTCCCAAGCTAAGCGTCTGCGTAAAATTTTTGAACAAGAAAAACCAGATTTGGTTATTGCTCACAACCTGATGGGCTTAGGCGGCTTTGTCCCCAAACTAATAAAACGCCAGAGGAGTAAATTAATCTTAACTCTCCACGATATTCAATGGCTGCACCCTTCCGGTTTACTTTATTTTGGTCAAGAAAAAATTATTGATAGCTTGCCAGCCAAAATTTATCAACTCCTGGGAAAATGCTTATTAAAAAACGGACCCAAAGATACCCGCATCATTGCCCCTTCAGCTTGGCTTCTAAATCTCTACCAAGAGCGAGGATTTTTCAAAAATCAGACCTGCGTAGCGATTCCTAATCCTCTGTCACTAAGTAAAGATTTAACTCTCCCCCGACAGAAACAATTTTTATTTATCGGCCAAGCCGGTCATCACAAGGGTTTAGACTTATTTTTAAAAGCGGCCACTAAATTTCCTGCTTATACTTTTGCCGTTATCGGTGAACACTCTGAAAAAAGTTTTGAAAGTAATGTTAAATTTTTAGGACGATTAAGCAGCCCGGCTGTCAGCGAAGAACTAGCCCAAAGCCTGGCTTTGGTTGTCCCCTCTCGTTGCTACGAAAACTCACCAACAGTTATTTACGAAGCTCAACAAACAAAAACACCGGTGATTGCCGCTGCCTTAGGCGGGATTCCAGAATTAATAGAACGCTGGGGTGGACTACTTTTTGAGCCCGATAATTTAGCTAGTCTAATTACCGCCCTAAATTATTTTATAAAAGAAGGAGCGCCTCTTAAGACGCCCCCACTACCACCGCCATACGGTGAACAAATTTTAAATTTAGTTGATTAAATTAACCTTCAAATCCTTGAGTCCGGCTAGCTGATTGTAAGGAGATGATGGTTTTTTTAATACCATTTTCCAAAGTTACCACCGGCATCCAAGCTAAATTATTGCGTGCCTGATAAATGTCTGGTAAGGCTAACTCGGTTAAAAATAATCTACTTTCAGAATAAACAATTGGGGATTCGGATTCAGTTTCTTTAATAATCATTTGTGCTAGTTCGGTGACATTAACATCAACATCAGAACCAATATTTATTGGTCCAGTTAAACTAGAAGCTGCCATTTTAATAACCCCATCAACTGCGTCATCAACATAGCAAAAAGAAGAGGAGAAATTCTTATCACCAAAAATTACTAAGGGCTTATTTTGAATAGCCGAATAGACCAAATCCGGAATCAGCTGATCGTCATCTAAAGTCATCCGCGGACCATAAATTCTAAAGAAGCGAATAATTTTCGTATCTAAGTTATGGGCCTCGCGATAAGCGTTAACCATTGTTTCCGCAAAGCGCTTGCCCTCATCATAAGCCGCTCGCGGTGACAACTGATTAACAATACCTAAATCTTCTTCTTTTATTTTGCGCCCAATATTATTAAGATCGCGCCCACCATAAACAACGGAGGATGAAAATTGAATAAATTTCGCTTGATTTAAAACAGCCAACTCTAACAAATTATAAACTACCAATGAATTGGCTTTTAAAATTTCCAAACGATTTTCTAAAAAATTCTTTGGCGACAGCGGACAAGCTAAGTTATAAATTTCTTGAATGCCTTGGAATTTAATCTTAAAGCGTTCTAATATTTTAATCTCCGCTAAATTTAAAGGTTGAGTTAAATCATGATTAATAAAAATAAAATCAGGATTCGCTAATAAATGATCAATGTTTTTTTGCTGCCCGGTAATAAAATTATCGACGCAAATTACTTTGCAAGTTTTAATCAGTTCATCGCAAAGATGAGAACCAACAAAACCAGCGCCACCCGCCACTAAAACATTTTTTTTGTCGAAGATAACTTGTTTAGCCATATAGTTCTAATTATTAAAGCGAATTAAATTAACATTAACCCCACCTGTGAAACTTTCGGGATAAGCATAAAAAGAAGCCATTAAACTGCCGTCACGCTCAAAAACACGGGCGTGGGCCGTACCACCTGCCTGAGCCCCGGTAATAATTTCAGAAACACCGTCATTTGAAACATCGCCAGCCGCTAAACTAACCCCACCCCGCCAATTAGAATTGTAAGCTAAAAATTGCTGCTGCAAGCGACCATAATTATCAAAAATTCTAACCTGAGGATTATAACTACCAGCTGGAGCAACGATAATACTGTCGCGCTGACCATTTGTTCGACCATATAAAGAAGCACTAGCAACATTTAAGCCGCCTCGATAATCGGAGGGATAAACATAAAAAGCTGCTTCTAATTTAGCCTGTTGATTAAAAATTTTAACTATTGGTTTGCGCCCTTCCCCTAGGCCAATAATAAGCTCTAAATTACCATCGCCATCAACATCACCCAGAGCAACGCTTAAGCCGCCGCGATCTAAAACATCATCGGCAAAAAACTGCTGCTTAACCTGACCAGCGCCGTCAAAGATGCGAACATGCGGCCCACCTCCTGGTCCTGGAACAGTGATTATTTCGGCGCGACCATCTTGATTGTAATCACCGACAGCAAGACGAACGCCACCTTTAAAACCACGATTGTAAGCTAAGAACTCTTTTAAGAGCTTTCCTTTCTGGTCATAAATTCGTACCCAAGGCTCAGCTCCCGGCCCATTAGCCGTAACAATTTTTATTTTACCATCCCCTTGAAGATCGCCAGTGGTGGCGGTTAGGCCCTGAGCAGGTGAAAGACTAAAAGGACTGCTAGTGGCACCATCTAGGCTAGCGACTAAAATTTCTTCGCTACCACTATAAGGGGTTAGTAATAAAAGGTTAACATGATCAAACATCAATTGTCGTGCGGAGGCAACCGCGGCGGCCGCATTCACACGTCCAAAACCAAGCTGACCGGGGTAATCGGGATTTAAAAGAGCCACTGAATCAGCTGAACCTAGGACGATACCAACCACATCAGCACGACTTAAATTAGGATTAGCTTGAGCCGTTAAAGCCATTACCCCAGAGACAACCGCGGTTGCCATACTGGTTCCCGACCAGTAACCATCATAATAAGGATTAATCGCCTCAGGATTACTTCCAGGCGTAATAGTGCTAAAAAAACTAATTCCCGGAGCAGTAATATCAATACAATCTTCACCATAACCAGAAAAAGGAGTTTTCTGATCGAGAGCATCAGTGGCCGCTACCCCAACAACCATATTTTCCCAACGACTACCATCCATACAAGCGGGATAAATTGGATTCTTGGCGGTATTACGACCGTCGCCAGCAGCCTGATCATTGCCAGCGGCAGCAACCACAATAATTCCCGCCTCATAGGCGCGCTTTATTGCCCCCGCTAAAGAATCGTTGTAATTATAAGTGACAAAACTTAAATTAATAATATCAGCACCATTTCTAATAGCATAATCAATTGCCCGAACGACTGCGCTCACTCGCCCTTCGCCACGATCGTTTAAAACTCTCAGGGGCATAATATTGGTGCGCCAAGCAAGACCAGTAATTCCCTGGTTATTATTGCCACTAGCCCCGATAATTCCAGCAATCATTGTGCCATGAGAAACGCCAGCTTCAGTCCAGCCGGTCTCAAATTTAGGGGAAGGATCAAAAGAGTCATCAACAAAATCCCAACCCTGAACATCATCAATAAAACCGTTACCATCATCATCTATCCCATTATTAGGAATCTCGTCTGCATTGGTCCAAATATTACCTTTTAAATCAGGGTGAGAAATATCAATCCCCGCATCAATAACGGCAACGGTAATATCAGGGGCACCAGAGACAATCTCCCAAGCTTCATCAGCCTTAATTTTAGACAAATACCATTGACGCAAATAAAAATGATCATCAGGCAATAAGCGAGCTGAGGTCTTAAGAGGAAAAAGAAAACTAATTATTAAAAATAAAGCGGTTATTTTGCTAATTTGCATAAACTTATCATATCACACTATTTCCGATTTTCGATAAGCGCTAAGGTTTCAGTAGCGCAACGATACCAGCTGAACTTTTTGGCTTGACGAAAACCGCGTTCGCGTAAATCGGCTCGCAATTCCTTATTTAAAACTATCTCAGCCATTGCTTCGGCGATATCGCTATAATCAAAGTGGTTAAAATAACGGACCGCCTCCCCGGCCACCTCTCTTAAAACTGGAAGGTCAGAAACGGCTGTCGGCGTGCCTGAGGCTAAAGCCTGCAAAACAGGAATACCAAAACCTTCATGCTTAGTTGGAAAGATAAAAGCGGTCGCTTGCTGAAAAATAAGCGGCAGCTCATCTTCTTCAACCCAACCGGGCATAATAACCTCAAGCTCTAAATCAAACTCTTCAATCGCATACTTAATTTCATCGTAACCATAACTAGCATTGCCGATTAAAACAAGCTTCTCTTTAATCTCTGGATACTCTTCCCGCAAAAGAGCTAAAGCTTCAATTAAGGCAGCGGTGTTTTTCTTTTTTTCCAAGCGCCCAACGTATAAAAAATAGGGACGAGTAATTCCGTAACGATTAAGGCAGTGCTCTGCTTCAGACTCTAAAGAAGCGCCGGGTTGATACAACTCGGAAGCAAAACCATTATGAACAACTTCAATTTTTCCCGGATCAGCAAAAGGAAAACAATCTAAAATTTCTTGCTTGGTAAAATCAGAAACTGTAATAATTGTTGAGGAGTGCCGCAAGGAAAAAGATGTTGACCAATTAAGATATTCTAAAGTTGTCCCTCGGTAACGCCCTCCGGTAATTAATTTAATTAAAGACTTAAGCAAACGCCGGCGCGCTGGGGTTTTAGCTTTAGGGTCCTCTTCACGATAAACCTCTTCTTCGCGAGCAAAAGCGACATCATGAATAGTATTAATCGTCCGGCGAGGATGAATTAAAGGTAGGGCGTGAGCAGGGACAAATAAAACATCAGGAGAATGAAAAAGCATTTCCAAAGATAGACGACCAAGGGTCCAGAAAGAGGTAAGCGGCCAAGGCAAAATCCGAAAATCAAAATTAGGAGCAGCGCCAACTGCTTCTTGTAACTCTCTAGATGGCGCTTTATCAAGATAAAGACGATAGTGATTATGGCGATCAAGACGAGCCAATTCCTTAATCAAATAAAAAGAATACCACTCCGTCCCAGTCTTCTTTTGTCTATTAGCGCGCGAGGCGTCTAAGCCAATCAACATAAAACTCCAAAATAAAAAGGCGACTTATTTAGTCGCCAAAATACTCCGTTTATAGGAGTCTAAATTATCTAAGGCAATTCCAGTTCCCTTAACAACACATAAAAGCGCATCGTCAGCCACATAAGCTGGCACACCAGTCGTCCGAGAAATCAATTGATCCATATTACGCAACAAAGAGCTGCCCCCCGTTAAAACAATCCCCTTATCCATAATATCAGCTGCCAATTCAGGTGGGGTCATATTTAAAACTTTTTTTGCCGCCGCGACAATCGCCTCCAACTCGTTCTGAATCGCTTCAGTAACATCATCACTTGAAACAGTAATACTGCGTGGCAAACCAGTAACAATATCGCGCCCCCGAATCTCCATATACAATTTATCTTCCATATATAAAGCGGAACCGATATTAATTTTAATCTCCTCGGATGTTCGCTCGCCGATTGCTAAATTATATTTTTTGCGAACGAATTCTAAAATAGCAGCATCAAATTTATTTCCACCAACCCGGACAGAGGTAGAAGAAACAACACCCCCTAAAGAAATAACCGCCATCTCGGCTGTGCCTCCACCAATATCAATAACCATGTGTCCTGTTGCTGAACCAATCGGAATATCAGCGCCAATTGCTGCCGCCACCGGCTCTTTTATAATATAAGTCGCCTTGGCGCCCGCTGAAGTGGCCGCCTCAATAACTGCTCGCCGCTCAGTGGAAGAAATTCCTGCCGGCACTGAAATCATTACCTCGGGACGAAAAAAACGCATCCCCCCAATAGTTTTATTAATAAAATAACGAATCATTGCTTCGGTTGTTCGGTAGTCAGCAATTACTCCCTCTTTTAAAGGTTGGACAGCTCGAATTGTGTCTGGGGTGCGCCCTAACATATCTTTAGCCTCATTGCCAACCGCTAAAATTTTATTATCATCAATAGAAATAGCCACCACCGAAGGCTCATTAATCACTATCCCCCTTTTAGGGAGATAAACTAAAGTGTAGGTAGTGCCTAAATCAATGCCAATTCGCTTAATAAACATATTTTTCTAATATTCAGTAAAAAATACCAAACTCAGTCGTTTATAAATCACGACTTAGCCCCTAATTTATAACGGAAAAACAGAAATTAGTCAATCGTCATGATCTCATCGCCATCGTTCCAATTATCATCAGTATCCTCTCCTAAGCGCTCAGAGTTAGCCATAATTTTCTTAACCTTTTCAGCAAACTCATAAGTGTCAAACTCTTCTTTCGGAAAAAAGTAGTCAGCTCCAATCTCTAAACTTCTAGCCCGACTATCTTCATCGGAAATATCCGAGAAAATAAAGATTGGCAACTCGACTAATTCAGCGTCATTTTTTATCCTTTTAATAATTTCAAAACCATCCAAATTAGGAAGGATAACATCTAAAATTAAATAATCAGGGCGAAAATCAATAATATCATCAATAATTTCTTCCAGCTCCTCTTCCCCTTCGTGAGTTTCTACTGTTAAACCTTCAGCGCTAAAATTCGCTTCTAAGCTGTAAAGAATATTAGCATCGTCTTCGATAATAAAAAGTTTTTTACTCATAAAATTAAAATTAAGAACGCAAAGAGCGCCACCAAGAAGGATTGTCTTGATACCACTTGATTGTTCGCGCCAGACCCTCCTCCCAGCTTACCTGCGGCTGAAAATTCAGCTCCCGGCTTGCTTTAGAAAAATCAATTGCGTAACGCAAGTCGTGGCCAAGGCGATCAGCCACATATTCAATCCTGTCTTCATTCTGACCCATTAAGCGTAAAATATCTTTAGTTAATGAAAGATTATCGCGCTCACTATCTCCTCCGAGACAATAAGTTTCTCCAATTCTGCCCTTAGTAATAATCAACTCCAAGCCGCGGTTATGATCGTCAACATAAATCCAATCCCGAATATTTTTTCCCTCACCGTAAACCGTCACCGACTGATCACTTAAAAGATTGGTAACAAAATGCGGAATTAATTTTTCAGGATGCTGATAGGGGCCGTAATTATTAGAACAATTAGAAATTGTGATTGGTAAACCGTAAGTGTGATAATAAGCCCGAACTAAATGATCAGAAGCAGCTTTTGAAGCACTATAAGGAGAACGGGGGTCGTAAGGAGTAGCTTCAGAAAATTTCGACGAATCAAAATCTAAGGCGCCAAAAACTTCATCCGTCGAAACATGATGAAAACGCTTTAGTCCGTGGCGTCTAGCCGCCTCCAGTAAAACTCGCGTTCCTTCAACATTTGTTTGAATAAAGGCAGCGCTATCAAAAATAGAACGATCAACATGACTTTCAGCCGCAAAGTGGACAATTAAATCACAATCAGACACCAAGCTATCAACCAAATCAAGATCTAAAATATTACCTTTGACAAACTGATAATTAGGGTTGGACTCTAAATCCAACAAACTTTCCGGATTAGCGGCATAAGTTAGAGCATCCAGGTTTACAATTTTATCAAGTGGGTGTTGGGCCAACCAATAATGAATAAAGTTAGAACCAATAAACCCGGCGCCACCGGTAACTAAAATTTTCATGACATTAAGAGTTTAATTTTTGACAAACCGCCGCCATCTCACCGGGGCCATATTTTTTCTCAGGAAAGCGCAAAGGCGTATCATCTAAAACCCGAGGGATAACATGCCAATGGAGATGTGGTATTTCTTGGCCGGCAACCGGATCATTGTTTAAGATTACATTATAACCAGAATAGCCGAGCTTAGTTTTTAAGAGCGCCCCACTCTCTTTAACTTTTAAAATTAAGGTCGTCAGAAGATCCTCATTAATTTCTTCTAGGGTAGCCAAGTGTTTTTTGGGGATTACCAACATATGACCAGGATTGACCGGAGCGTTATCTAAAAAAACCAAAACTTCTTCGGTCTCCATAACTTTAGCCACCGGCAACTCGCCAGCGACAAGGCGGCAAAAAACACACATAGGCAATTCAAATTTAATTTAAACAATCTTTATCTATTTAAGGAATCTGATAAGGGCTATTAGGATCTTTTTCCCAACGAATTTCATCAACCTCTTCCTGCTTCAAGATACCACGATAAAGTTTATCTGGAAAATTAATGGACAGAGCTGGTTCCTCAGAAATTGCCTGATAACCATGAACCACCCCCGGAGGAACAATAACTACCGCTGGATTATTAACCCCAACATCAAGAGTCATCTTCTCACCATTAGTTTGTGATCCTAAGCGGCGATCCCAAAGGTAAAGACGGAAAGTCCCCGGACCAGGGAAAATAAAATAATCGCTTTGATAAACGTGCTCATGAGGACCACGGGCAACGCCTGGTTTTGTCCAGCTTAAATAAGACATCGCCACCTGATAATCAACCTCATCATGACGATAAATCTCCACTAAATGACCACGATCATCTTCATTCTTTTTTAATTCCTTAATAATAACCCCCTCAATCATAAAATTATTTACTTAATTCTTTAAGAGAACGCAAACCGCTTTGGGCGCCATGCTGGGCCACTTTCCCCGCCGCCTGACGACTAGCTAAAAGCGAAGCTTGTTTTAAATCTTCATTTGAAGATAACCAAACTGCCGCCCAAGTAGAACCATAAACATCACCAACCCCAGTCGCATCAACCGTTTTTTGGTGACTGATAATCGGCTGATGATAAGTGTTGTTTTGGTCAGCACAATAAGAACCAGAACGACCATCAGTTAGAAGGACAACTTCCGGGCCATAAGAACGCAAACGCTTTAAGAGAAAATCGGGACTTTCTAAGGCGACTTTATCTTTACGATTTAAATGTGAATCGCTTAAAATTAATTCAATAGCCTCATCTCGATTAACAATTAAAACTGTGGTTTTCCTTAAAAAAGGTGCTAAAAATTTCAAACCCGCTTTCAACTGACTTGAGCCTGGATTCCAAAAAATTCTTCCTGAAGCGCTGCGAAAAATTTCGCGCAAATCTTGCTTCCAGGGGCCGGACAAAGAAGTTAAATAAATATTTTTAACCCGGGCTAAAGCCTGACGACGAGCAGGGCCAAAATCTAAACGACGATTGGCCCCCCGAGCGGCAAAGATAACTCTCTCGCCATTAGGGGCAATTAAAATTAAAGACATGCCAGAGGCTTCTTGGGGCCAACTCTTTATCAGGCTGGTATTAACGCCGTTTTTTTTCAAATTAGCAATAATTTCTTGACCAACCAAATCACGGCCAAGATCACAAATAGCGCCAACCCGCAAACCGAGCTTAGCTAAATTCACGGCTGTATTTGCGGCACCACCGCCAAACGATTCCCAGACTTGAGAAACACCAATTTTCGCCCCTTGCTCAAAGGCAATCAGCTGTTGCCGTAATGGGTCAGAGGGGTTATCAATTAAAACTCCTTCGGCGGTAAACAAAGATAAATCCTTAGTCGCCCCACCGATAGTAAGAAAGTCGTAAGTCATATTTGCTATCTTAGCATAAAAGCCACCTTTTCCCAAAAAAATAAACCTATTTTTTTTCTAAAAAAACCGGCTTTAATTTTTTAGATAAATTATTAACCAAATTAAAAAATAGGAGCATTAAGCCCGCGCTCCAAAGAATTTGTGTCCCTAAATATTGCCAGAAAGAAGCGCTGACTAAGAAAAAACCTGGGGTCAGTCCAGCCGGAATAACCAAAAGTAAAGTGTAGAGCAAAAAATTATAAAAAAGTGGGCCCAGAATTGCTAAAAGCAAGAAGGAATAAAAAGAACGATTAGTGACAACATTAATTAAGAGCAGGTAGAGCAAAGAAACGGTAATCGGCAAGCTAATCAAATGCAAGCCGAAAAATTGAAAACTTAAAACATCTAACCAAAAACCCATTAAAATTGAGAGCGGTAAAAAAGCGCTTGGGGGCATGAACAATAAACAAAAAATTAAAACGACTAGTGGTAGATTGAGAGCAGAAAAAATATTTGGAAAAGGCGCAACAAAGGAAACTTGAAATAAAGCAACTAAAGAAAAAAGAAGAGCTAAAAAAAACCAATTAAACCAGGATTTTTTTAAGGTCATACCACTAAGAGAACATTAACAATCGTTAAAGAATTACGATTGAATAAAGGTTCAATATTAACATTTTGCCAAATATCATTATTTAACTTATTCACTTGGCTGACTTCCCCGATAAGTAAGCCACGCGGAATTTCGCCACCCAATCCAGAAGTAATCACCGTATCACCGGGAACGACTATCTCTGACTGCGGTATGTAAGTCATCTTAATTGTTAAGCCTTTATCGCCCTCTGTTAGACCAATTGTCCGCGTATTATTCTGAATTGTCGCTGGTAATTGACAGCTGCGACTAGTGGTTAAACAGATGCGCGCCAGAGTGGGGCGAACTTCGGCCACCTTACCAATAATTACTCCATTTTCATCGATAACTCCAGCGCCAACGGTAACCCCATGATTAGAGCCGCGATCAATGACAATATCCTGATCATCTTGCTTGATATCAAAAACTAAATTTTGAGAAATAACATTAGCTAATAAACCAGGCGCTTCAGTGCTAGCCGCAAAATCCAATTGAGCCCGTAATTTAATATTTTCCTGCTCTAATTCTTTAAGGTCTGAATTAGCGACAGTTAAACGCACCACTGCTTCCTCTAAAGAATCAACTCGATTGGAAAAATTACGAAATTCTTCCCGGCGCTCATAAAAATGACGAACATTAGCACTGGAGTCATAAAAAAACTGGGCCACCGGTTTTGCCACCCAGGTCGCCGCCCGCTCAAGAGGTTGAAGCCAACCAATAAAGTGAAGCGAGATTAAAAGGGCGGCAATTCCCACCCACCACCAAATTCGCGCTTTATTTTTAAAACGAGGCATAGGCCTAATTATTTATCACTCGTACTCGGTAAAACGACTTTTTCTAAAAGCTCTTTGTCTTTTAACAATAAGCCGGTTCCCCGAGCGACACAAGTTAAAGGATCACTGGCAATTTTAACTGGAATCTTAGACGCCAGAGAGATTGCCTTATCAACGCCGCGCAACAAAGCACCACCACCAGATAAAAAAATCCCCCGCTCATAAATATCAGAAACTAATTCTGGTGGAGTAATTTCTAAAATTGTTTTAATGCTCTCAATAATTTTATTAAGCGTCCGACTCAGAGCATCTCGTACTTGAGCATCGCTAATAATAATCGCTCTCGGCAAACCAGTGATTAAATCGCGACCCCGAACCTCAATTTCCTGAGGCTCATCTAGAG
>CAZERN010000003.1:0-23826 GCA_964514675.1 uncultured Gammaproteobacteria bacterium
AATCAAATTAAAAAAACGGAGATTTAAGCGACGTTCAATTTTTACCTGACCGGTAAGATAATTGGATTTTTTAGTGATGATAAAAGCCGTCATAAAATTATTGTTAGCCTATTCAAATTTAAAAATTATCAAATTTTAATCGCCGCCCGGAGTTTAGCGCTGCGGGCCCGGGGGTTACGGCTGTTTTCAGCTAAATCGGCAATCACTGGTTTTTTTGTTAAAGGGGTAAGCTGTTTTTGGTGGTTACAAATACAAGCGGGAGCGGTCGGTGGACAAATACAGGTTCGGCTTTCTCTTTTTATAAATTCTTTAACTATCCGATCTTCTCCGCTATGAAAAGAAACAACAACCAATTTTCCTCCAGGAGCTAATAATTCCAAACTAGCAGTCAATACCTCCTCTAGAGCGGCTTTTTCCTGATTAGTTTCCATCCGCAAAGCTTGAAACAATTTAGTGGCTGGATGAAGCTTCTCTCTAGAAGGACGATTTAAGCCGGTAACCTCTAAGAGTTGCGCCGTAGTTTTAATCTCTGTTCTTTTACGAGCGCGAACAATTTTTTTAGCTAGGCTCCAAGCCTGGGGTTCATCGCCGTACTCCGAGATTACTGCCGCCAATTTCGCTAGCGGATAACGGTTAACGATTGTCGTCGTTTTAACAGCCGCTGTCTCTTCCCCTCCGAAAGACATATCTAAGGGGCGGTCACCTTGAAATGAAAAGCTACGATTCTGATCGGCCAGCTGGGCTGAAGATAAACCGAGATCTAAAACTAAACCAGACCATTTTTGCTCTTGACCAAATTCAGATTGAGCAATAGTTATCAAATTACGAAAATTACCTTTAACTAAAGAAACGTTATTTAGGCCGGCAGCAGAAATTTTCTGGCGGGCATTCTCTAGAGCCAAATCATCTAAATCAAGAGCTAAGACTTGACCACTCGGACCAACCGCAGCGGCTAAAGCCTCAGTATAACCAGCCCCACCCAATGTCCCGTCAATAAACCATTGACCTGTTTGCGGCTCTAAATAAGAAAGAACCGCCTCCAGTAAAACTGCTTGATGGGAATAACTCATGTTTTTAAATGCCTAAATCTCCTAACTGCTCGGCAATCTCATTGCTGTGTTTATCGGCATCGGCTTTATATTTCTGCCAAGCCCCTTCATCCCAAATTTCTAAATGATTATATAAACCAGCGATGATAACGTTTTTTTTCACGCCCGCAAACTGACGGAGGTATTCTGGTAGGGTTATTCGTCCTTGAACATCAAATTCAACATCCATTGCTCCAGCCAACATATGCCGAGAGAAGGCGCGTGCTCGCGCTTGACTTAAAGGGAGGGCCGCAAATTTTTTAGCGATTACCGAGAACTGTTCAGCTGAATACAAAACCAAGCAGTTGTCCAAACCCTTGGTTACGACTGCTCCTTTTTTAAAGACGCTTCTAAATTTTGCTGGAATCGCTAAGCGTCCTTTGTCATCTAGGTTGTGCTGATATTCACCGATAAACATAAAGTTTGCTTTTTGGTGGCCAGAAGGAATTCCCCTCCTTTCCCCACTTTTTGACTTTATGCCCCAATTATACACCAGGCCGCTACCCGGGTCAACACAAAAAAAGACTTCCCTTTTTAATCTATATTGGCTAATTTTAGAACAAAAAAAATCACTGTGGATAAGTGACTCAAAAAATACTTGTTTTTTTACTGTGGATAACTCAATTAGAAACCTGCTTACTCTTCTTTTTTGTTTGACCAATATTAGGCTCCCCGTCGTATTCTGGAACAGCGATTTTGTGGTTTAAAAATTTTTTTAAATTATCTTTTGATAAATCTTCACCATCAACCCCAACAGCTTGCAAGGGTAAATTAGCCGCATAGGCTAAGGCGTTAGCGGTTAAAACTCCAATTCTTAAACTCGTAAATGAGCCCCCTTTTACCACCACTTGAATACCGCTTAAGTCTAGCCAGGAAACTTTTGCCTCCGCCAAAATGTCGATAATTGCCGGCAATAAATTTTCAGATTGAGCCCGGGGTGCCAAAATATCTTTAAGTAAAAAAACCTGACCTTCTTTTAACAAGGAAACATTGATGGTGTCGGAGATTGTTGTGTTTATTTTTAAAATCATATTTTAAAAGGAATTTTTGTTTTTAATAATCGGTTCTAAAAGATTTTTTAAATCAGAATAATTATTTATTTTAACAACTGCCGATCGAATGCTGCTGGCAGCTGGCACGCCTTGAACATAGTAACATAATTGTTTGCGTAATTCTGGAAAAGCCTCACTTCCCTTTAACTCTTCAGTTAGCCGCCCCTGAGTTAACATCAAGGCGGCAATTTCCGGCCAGAGAAGTTCTTCCTCCTGCTGATTAATAATTTCTCTAAACAACCAAGGGCGCCCTAAGGAGCCTCGCCCCAAACCAAGACCAGCCGCCCCAGTCGCCTCTAATAAGTTATTAGCTTCAGCTAAAGAATTAATCCCCCCATTAGCAAGAACGGGTCCAGAAAAATTAGTGACTGCTTCTCTAATTGCCGTAAGCGCCACTGGCCCAGCAAAACCCTGCTTGCGCGTCCGGCCATGAATCATTAAAGCGGCAATTGGTAAATCTTTAAGATATTCTAAAAAATCATTAGCACTAACAGCCCCAGAAGCACTTCGAATTTTGATGGAAACTGGTAAATCTGTATTAGCTAAAACCGCTTCAACAACCGCGCGGGCGCGAGGTAAATCAGCCATTAAGGCTGCCCCCGCTCCCTGTTTAGTAACCTTAGGCACTGGGCAACCAAAGTTAATATCAATTCCGGCTGGTTTTATTTTTTCAGTTACCAAGCGGGCAGCCACCGCAAAGTGTTCGGGCTCAGCTCCAAATAATTGAACGACGTACTTTCCCTCTTTTTCGGGGCTAAATTTTAATAGACGATAAGTTTCCGATGAATCATAAAAAAGAGCGGCCGCTGAAATCATCTCGCTATAAGTAACTGCTGCTCCAAAACTAACAACAATCTGCCGAAAAGGAGAATCGGTAAAACCAGCTAAAGGGGCCTGAGCTAAAATCGGGCGCGGAAGTTGCGCCCAAAAATTATTGGCCGCCTTTAAACGCGGCTTAACTTCCATTGAATCAATCTTTGAGGGGGGATCTTTTTTTATTTTTTCTTTAATTTCTTGAGACATGGTTTAATCTAAAGCGATTATTTTCATTCCTTCTTTTGAGTCTTCAATCGCGTAACCGCGCTGCCGCAGCTCCTCACGCAGACGATCGGAGCTGGTAAAATCGTGGCTTGCCCGCGCTGCCTCCCGAGCCAAAACCAATTCTTTTATCTCGGGATTTAATTCTTCTAGCGGGACCTCCCGGTCGGCTAGCTCTCGAGCTTTATCTAAATCAAAACCTAAGACACGATCAAAATCTAAAACGGTTGCCAGTTTATCAGCTTCAGCTAAATTTGATTTCAACAAATCTTGAGTCACTGCCAATGCTTGAGGTAGATTAAGGTCGTCAGCGATGGCCTGAAAAAAACTTTCCTGCCAAGCAGCATTAATTTTTCCTGGCGTTTCTGGTAAAGCCGCTACTTGCCGCAATAGATTACGCCAAGTATTTTCTGCTTGCCGCAAAGAGGCCTCAGAATATTCCATCGGCTTCCGATAATGGACCGAAGCGGCCGCCAAACGAAAAGCCAAAGGAGCAATTTTCTTTTCCACTAAAGCATTTTTTAATGTCAAAAAATTACCAACGCTTTTAGCCATCTTTTTGCCGCCAACGATATTTAAAAAGGCACCATGCAGCCAATAGTTAAAAAACTTTTCACCAGTAGCCGCCTCGCTCTGAGCAATTTCATTAGTATGATGAACATTAATATGATCAATCCCCCCACAATGGATATCTCGATTTTGTCCTAAATATTTAAGAGCTATTGCTGAGCATTCAATATGCCAACCAGGGAAACCAAGCCCCCACGGAGATTTCCATTCCATTTGTCTTTTCTTTCCGGTTGGTGAGAATTTCCAAAGCGCAAAATCGGTGGGATTTTTCTTAGCAATATTTTTCTCTACTCGCGCTCCCTCAATTAAGTCTTCTAAATGCAGATGGGACAATTTGTTATAATTAGGAAATTTGACGGTATCAAAATAAAGGCCATCTGGAGTTAAATAAGTAAAACCTTTTTTTTCTAAAAGTTGAATCAACTCAATCTGCTCAGGAATATTGTCAGTTACTTTAACCCATTGAGTTGGTTCGGCAATGTTTAAGGTTTTTAAATCATCACGAAAGGCCTGCCAATAGTAATCGGCTATTTCCCAAGCACTCCGCCCTTCTCGAGCTGACCCCACTTCCATTTTATCTTCCCCTAAATCACCATCACCAACTAAATGCCCCACATCAGTGACATTCATAATATGTTTAACCTCATAGCCAGCGTAAAGCAAGGCTCGCTTTAGCCAATCTTCAAATAAATAAGTACGCAGATTTCCGAGGTGGGCATAATTATAAACTGTTGGGCCGCAAGTATAGAGACCGACTAAGGGAGCCTCAAGCGCTTTAAACTCTTCAAGTTCTCGTGAAAGAGTATTATAAAATTTTAAAGTTTTCATAATTTTTTCTACTATTTCTTTTTTTCTTTAACTATTATCTAGGCTGACTAAAAAGAATGGGCCACTCTTGGCTAACGGTGCCCGACTCAACCTTAGTTAGATTGTTTTTGTAAATAATCAAATAGCCACTTTCAGCCATTGTCTCAAATTCAATTAAAGCGGCGAAGGGGCTGTAGCCAGCAACGGCGTCAGTAGTTGGCTGTTTGGTAGCAAAGTGTTTTACTAACGGCTGTTGCTTATCATCTCTAAGTTCCACTAAAATCTCACCGCTATAAAACCAACTGTCAGGAGCTAATCCTGTTACCGCTAAAGGACTAAGGACTAAATCTTCTGCACTCGGGGTCTTAAGAATTATTTTTGCCTCCACTAGCGAAGGAGTGTCCGGGCTTAAACTATTTCCCTCACCAATAGAATTATAGCTTCCTAGAATTAATTCCGTATCGGAAATCAACTCGCTTAAAGGACCCTCGGCAACTAAACAGGTGCTGGTTGGCTGAGGCGTGCTCGGATTTCCTCTTTTTACCCACTGGCCATTGTAACACTCCCAGCTACCGGTTGGTAATAAAATTCTCACGAAGATTGCCACCATCACTATCAGGAGAAGGAAAGCCCAGCGCCAAGATTCACCTAAAAGATTTTTTGTAAACATAATCTAAATAACTGCTCTTTGATTATAAAATAAATACTCAATAAAAACAAAAAAACCGGCCAAGCCGGCTTTTTTAGAGTTAACCTTGAAAGTTCTAAATTATTCAATTTTTTTAAAAATTGAGCGCAACTCTCCGGATAAAAACATTGACCCGGTAACCAGTAACAAATCTTCAGGTCCTAACTGCTCCTGGCTCCAAGCTAAAGCAGCTTTAGGATCTAGGAAACTACCTACCTTTAAACGAGGGTTTATCTTTAAAGCTGAATTTTTTAACTTCTTAGGATCAGCGGTTTTACGAAAAATGTTTTGGGTGAAGCGCGTACAAGCTAAACTCTTTGGTTTCAAAGCCAAAAGCTCATCCAGAAAAGAGCTGTGATCTTTATTGTCAGAAAAGCCAATTAAGAGATGCAATTTCTTATACTTACCTTTTAAGCTTTTAAGGCTGGAGATTGTCGCCCGAACTTTATCGGGATTATGAGCGCCGTCTAAAATAATATACGGCTTTTGAGCAACTACTTCAAAGCGAATCGGGAAAACCGTGTTAGCTAGACCTCGTCTAATCACAGCTTGACTCAAGCCCAGCTTTTTCGCCGCTGCAATAGCGACGCGAGCATTAGCCACCTGATGATAACCAAGATTATTTATATGATACTCTTCACCGTTAAGCCGAAAATCCAAACCACCCCAACCATGCTTTAAAACTTCGCCATTAATTAAAAAGCTATAACGACTAGCATCAACCTCCTCAAAAGAACGAGCTTTCTTTTTGGCGGCCGCTACTTTCAAAATATGGATTATTTTAGGATTTCCTTCAGCAGTAATAACATCGCAACCCTTCTTTATAATTCCTGATTTATTAAGAGCAATTACTTCTTTACTGGTTCCTAAAACCCCTAAATGATCGAGGCCAATGTTAGTAATAATCGCTACATCTTTATGAGGGATAATGTTAGTACTGTCATTTTTGCCACCACAAACAACCTCCATTACCGCAAAATCGACTTTTTGCTTGGCAAAATAATGCAAAGCAATCAAAGTATTTAAGCTCGCCATTGAAGGGAAAGTAAATTTTACCTGATTAATATAAGCATCCCAAACCGGTTTCAATTCTTCAATTGTTTTAACAAAGTCTTTATCCGTCATTGAGCGGCCATTAATCTGCCAACGCTCAGTAATTTTTGTCGGATGTGGCGAAGTAATTGTGCCAACTTTAAAACCCTGTTCAACTAACATCCGGCTAATCATTAAAGAAACTGACCCCTTCCCACTCGTGCCAGTAACATGAATATAATGAGGAATTTTCAGCTGGGGGTCTTCGTCTAAGCGCAGCATCGTATGCATGCCCTTTAAAATAGTGGGGGTATTCTGCCAGTTCCCTTTTCCGCGATAAACGCGCGGCAAATTATGAAGCGAATCTAAGTACTCGTAGGCCTCTTGATAAGTCATACAATATTTTTGATGGATAGATATTCTAATTCAACCGCTGCTTAATCGTCGGTTAATAAAAGATTAGTAATAAAGGATCCTAGCCATAGCCAAATGGCAACCCAGAGAGCTGGCCAAAAACCAGCCAGGACAAAGCCTTGGATGAAACTAGAAACAAACCACACCAGAAGAGCATTAATAATAAAAGTAAACAAACCTAAAGAAAGAATGTTAATCGGTAGGGTTAAAATAATTAAAATTGGTCGAACCAAAGCATTAATTAAGCCTAAAATAACCGCGACAATTAAAGCAATATAGAAACTACTAACTTCTACGCCCCCAATTAGAAAAGAGCCGAGCAAAATCCAGGCGGCGTTAAAAAGCAAACGGAAAATTAATTTCATAAAAATTTTTATTAATCGCTGCCGTTTAATAATTATTGAAACTCTTATTTAAAAGAGTTATTCAATCGGCAATAAACGATTGGTGGTTATTAGTGGACTTGAACCACTGACCTCTGCGATGTGAACGCAGCGCTCTAACCAGCTGAGCTAAATAACCGTAATTAAAATTAAAAAAACTTCTGACAGTATAACGAATTTTTAGATTTTTTTCAACCCTAAAAGTTGTTTTAAAAGCCTAATAAAAGCAGCTGTTTTTATCACCAATACCCCTTATTGAAATTTTTAATTAAAAAAAGACCGGGCTTAAAGCTCGGTCTCGGGCTGGTTAACATTTCAAATGTTAGTCCTGCGGAAAAAATCCTCCAACACATTCTCCCTTTCGGATCGTGTGTTTTGAACGGAAATTTTCATTTTCCTCAAAAAGAAAAAAATTCTGATTCTCAGGATAAGACCAAGGCTCACCGGAGCTAACTACCTGCTCAACCTGCCTGAACAATTTCAGATACAGGGAAACCACATAGCAAAGCTTCCGTCTGTAGCTTTCATTTTTTTGGAATAATTTCCAAGGGATTTCTCTTTTCAGAAAATCCCTGGCCTCCATTTCTGTTTTTTCAGAACGAGCCATTTTTTGAATTTCTTCAGAAAAATTACGATGTGACTTTATGGCAAACATTAAGATTGTGTTGGCCAAATCCAAGTCATCTCTTTCCCGTTCTGTAAGACAAGCAGCCTTCTGAATTTCCTCCCAGTAGCCGCAACAACCATTACTTTCGTTTACTCCGTTTACTCCGTTTCCTCCTTTTTCCATGATTAAATATTTTTAGTATTAAAGGACTATATAACTGCTCACACAGTTATAGGCTATTTAAAATAAATAACTTCTTATTTTACTGTTAAATTCTTATTTTCTCCTAACAAAGCTTACTGCAACTCTAACACTTTCTAAATTTTTAAACAAGAAAAGCTTAAAAATAAATTTATCTTGGTGCCCGAAGAGGGACTCGAACCCTCATGGGATTTCTCCCACAGCGACCTGAACGCTGCGCGTCTACCAATTTCGCCATCCGGGCTCTTGTTTAGACACTATCACAAAACATTATTATTGTCAACTTAAAGCGCTAGCCGGTATCCCCTTAGGGCTCGCCGTCTAACTAAATAATCAGGCAAAGTCTTTTCAACGACTTTCCAAAATTCTGGAGAATGATTAGGGACTTTTAAATGGCAAAGCTCATGAACAATAATATAATCTTGAAGCTCGGAGGGCAAGCTGGCTAAGCGGCTATTGAGACTTAAAGTTCCCTTAGGCGAACAACTTCCCCACCTAGTCGTCTGATGACGAATGCTGACGCGCTGCCAATTAAAATTATAGACCTGATTAAAATAATTTAAGCGGCTAATAATTTCTTTTTTAAACATCGGTAACTCCGTCTTAGCTAAAGGATACAAAGGAATTTGTTTTCGCTCTTTAGCGAGATTACGCTCTAGCCAGGCGCACTTACTTTCTAAAAATTTCTGAGCCCTAGCTTTACTTACCCAGCGCGGTTTAAATAAATAAACCTGACCGTCTTTAATCTCCAGGCGCAAACAATGCCCAGTTGAGTTAGCGATAAAATAAGAGATTGGGGTTTGCTTAATAATTATTGTTTCAAAAGTCATGTTTTGATTATAGCAAACTATTTTAATTTTAAAGCCCTCGCTTTTAAACCCTGGCTGTGTTAAATTTTTAATATTAGAGATTATTATGCTTGACTTAGAAAAAGAATTTAAGCTCTGGGAGAAAAATTACCAATATGTCGCTGGCGTCGATGAGGCTGGACGCGGACCTTTAGCTGGTCCGGTGGTAGCCGCTTGCGTCGTGCTTGGACCTAATTTTCCCAAAAACGATCCGGAATTTGCTGAAATAAATGATTCAAAAAAGCTAAGCGCCAAAAAAAGAGAGCGCCTTTTCTCCTTAATTAAAGAAAAAGCAGCCGCTGTAGAGATTAGCGTTATTAGTCATGAAGTTATTGACCGAATCAATATTTTACAAGCTAGTCTGCTGGCGATGAAACGAGCGGTAAAAGCTTCTAAAATAAAACCCGATTATATTTTAGTTGATGGTCAAAATAGGATTCCCTGCTTAGATATTCCTCAGGAAGCGGTTATTGGTGGCGATGGTAGTATTTTCGCTATTGCCGCCGCCTCAATTATCGCCAAAGTTAGTCGAGATTATTTGTTAGTCGAATATGATCAAAAATATCCTAAGTATGGTTTTAAACAGCATAAAGGCTACGGCACCAAGCAACACTTAGCCGCCCTGAAAGAATTTGGACCCTGTCCAATTCATCGTCTTACTTTTGCGCCACTAGCGCCACCGAAAAATAAAAATCCTAGATTTAAAAAGAACCCTTAGTCATTATAACTAAGGGTTTGCTTTTTTCTGATTACATTTTAATAAACAATTAGCTTATCCATCACTTCAATGATGGATGGGAAGGTTTGATCCTCCTTCAGGCCGTAAGCCCAAAATAATCCTTGTGGACAAATTGAACTGCTAATCCCCCAAAATTTAACACCTGCTTTTTCAGCCGTTGCTAAATCATTTTTACAAGCGCCGACATAAAGAACATCATCTTTTTCGTAATCCTTTAAGATACTTTTAAAAACTTTTGGGTCGGGTTTAAAAACGCCACTATCTGAAGTGTGAATCACCCGAAACCAATTATCTTTAAAGCTAAGTTTCGAAAAAGAATCTCTAAGCTCTACGCTGGAGCGGTTAGTAACCACTCCTAAATCATACCCCTCTTGAAGTTTTTCCATTTTCTCGGTCAGACCAGACAAACTGATAAAATTGTCGTTATCAAACGAACCGCGGGCGGTTACAATAACTTCATTTTCCTGTTGCTCAGTCCAGCCACCAGACTCCGACAATAAAGGGATAATTTCCTTATGAAAACTTTTCTGATAGTTTTCATAAATTATCTCCTCCTCCAAGGGAACGCTGCAGGCGCGAATAGCATCGCACCAGATTGTTATTTTTCGGTCGAAGGGCAATATTAATACCCCCGAGAGATTAAAAATCACAATCCTCTTTTTTCTTTTCTCCTTTTCTCTCTGCATTATATATTAAATTTTTAAAGTAAAATAAATCTTTAAGACTTTCTCGCTGATCGAACTCGCTCTACTTCTGTTAATAATTGCTTCCGCAAACGAATACTGGCCGGCGTTATTTCTAAAAATTCATTATCTTTTATTATACTTAAACCACGCTCTAAATCAAGCTCCCAGGGCGGTGTTAGAGTGATTGCCTCATCTGAACCAGAGGCGCGAACATTGCTCAATTTCTTCCCTTTAATTGGATTAACCGATAAATCATTACCTTTTGAGACATTACCAATCACCTGCCCCTCATAAACAATCACATTCGGTTGGATATAAATAACTCCTCTATCTTGTAAATTCCAGAGAGCAAAAGCTGAAACTTTACCAGAAATCATTGAAACCATTGACCCAGTCTGGCTATATTCAATTGCTCCAATTTGAGGCTTAAAACCGATAAATCGAGAACATAAAATTCCCTCGCCGCGAGTATCAACCACAAATTCGGATCGATAACCAAGCAGGCCTCGAGTTGGAATCTCAAAAATAAGCCGGCTTTGTCCATTTTTATTTTTTAAATCTAAAAGCTGCCCCTTACGACGAGACATTTTTTCAATAACCGTCCCGGAAGATTTTTCCGGAATATCAATAGTCACTTCTTCAAAAGGCTCTAGTTTGCCAGCTTCCGTCTCTTTAATAATTACTTCCGGTTGCGAGACCTGTAATTCATAACCTTCACGACGCATATTTTCTAGCAGAATCGCAATGTGCAACTCGCCACGTCCGTAAACACGAGCTAAATTGGCATCAGAAAAATCAATCTTCAAACCAACATTAACTTCAAGCTCTCGAGTTAAACGCTCCCGAATTTGGCGGTTAGTAACAAACTTACCTTCGCGGCCAGCTAAAGGAGAATTATTAACTAAAAAATTTAAGGAAATCGTCGGCTCATCAACCAAGATTGCCGGCAAGGCTTCAAAATCAGGATGATTAGAAATAGTCTCGCCAATATAAAGATTAGGTAAGCCAGCGACTAAAGCAATATCGCCAGCCTCCGCAACATCTGCCTCCTGACGACTCGTGCCTAAAAAAGTAAATAGTTTGGTAATTTTTCCCGAACTAACTTTAGAATCCGCATCTCGAACATAGACCGTCTGGCCAGATTTTAATTGGCCTGAGTAGATACGGCACACTCCACAACGCCCCAAAAAGCTATCATAAGCTAAATTAAAAACTTGAGCACTTAAAAATTGCTCTTTTTGTTCAGAGGTAGCTGCCGGTTTTACGTGTTCTAAAATTGTATCCAACAAAGGATTAAGGCTCTCGCTAGTATCTTCTAAATTTTTCCAAGCAATACCAGCTCGACCATTAGCAAAAATTACGGGGAAATCTAACTGCTCATCAGTCGCCCCTAAATCTAAAAATAATTCGTAAACCATCTCCTGAACCGCCGCTGGTTGAGCAGCTGGCTTATCAATTTTATTGATAACGACAATCGGTTTCAAGCCAAGCTCTAAAGATTTTTTTAAAACAAACTTAGTTTGCGGCATCGGTCCTTCTTGGGCGTCAACAACCAATAAAACGCAATCGATAGAACGCAGAATTCTCTCCACCTCCGAGCTAAAATCGGCATGCCCCGGAGTATCAACAATATTAATTTTTGTGTCTTTATAAAAAAGACTACAATTTTTTGAATAAATAGTAATTCCCCGTTCTTGTTCCAAGCGGTCACTGTCCATGCTCTGAGCCTCAACTAAACCGCTCTGACGCAAAAAAGCGTCAGTTAAAGTGGTCTTACCGTGATCAACGTGAGCAATAATAGCAATGTTTCTAATTTCCATGAAAATAATTATTAGCTAACCTAAGATAATTTTTGAAAAGCAAAAAAAGCACCTTGCCTAATATACTAAATAACTCGCTTTATGTCAAGTAATCAAAAAACTGCTCTTAAGACAGTTTTTTGTAAATACCTTAATAACTCTTAAAATCTAGATTTGGAATTATTAAGCTTTTTTTCTCTTTGGTTTAATTAAAGCCACATAAAGAGCGGGAACAACAAAAAGAGTAAATAATGCAGATAGCATCAATCCAGAAATAATCGCTGACCCTAAGCCTCGCCACATTTCACTGGAAATTGTAATTGGTAAAAGACCAAAAATTGTAGACCCGGAAGTAATAAAGATTGCCTCTAGGCGAGACTTGCCAGCATCAATAATTGCCTCATTGTAAGGAATACCCGTTCGCAAATTTAAGTTAATTTTATCTACCAGAATAATAGCGTTTTTAACGACAATTCCAAACAGGCCTAAAACGCCAATTAAACCGGGCAAAGACATCGGCACCCTAATTAAAGATAAGCCGAAACTCACCCCAATAAGGGCAAGTGGTATTGTTACAATAATAATCAGAGTTTGCCTGAAAGAGTTAAATTGGATAACTAAAGTGATAATAATTAACAAGAGCGCAACCCCCATCGCTTTTACCATTGAAGTGGTGGATTCGGTAATTTCTTGGCTGGCGCCACCGTAAACAATTTGATAATCATCGGGTAAGTCATAATCTTTGACAAGGGTTTGAAAATTTTCAAGAACTGTCGCCGAGTTACCGGTCGCTGTTAATTTGGCCGATAGTGTAACACTCCGCTCTCCATCAACACGACTAATGCTCGCTGCTGCCGGCTCCAATTTAATCGTCGCCACATCTTTAAGAAAAACGGTTTGCCCTTTTAAATTACTGAGTTGTAAATTTTGCAAAGATGATAAATCCTCTAATTTACTTTCAGCAACTTTAGCAATAACTTTTATCTCTTCACCTTCATTTAAAACAGTAGTAACCTCCGCGCCCGAAACCGCCAAACGCAAAGTACCGCCGACATAAGCAGCGTTTAAATCATAAAGCTCCAAGCGCTCTGGATTAAGAAGGAAAGTATAATCAGCCTGAGCTTCTTCTAAAGAATCTTTAGTAGAGGCAACGCCCTCAATCCCTTTAAGAATTTCTTCCAATTCAGAGGTAATTTTTTCCAACTCTTGTAAGTCAGCACCGTGAATTTGCACCTCAAAATCAGCTCCAGTCGGCGGGCCGGCCGCCAAAGCGCTCACTGCTAACTCGGCCCCGGTGATATCTTTAAAATCTTCACTCCATAAATCAGCTAATTCGTAAGATTTTAAGCTCCGCTCCGCTAAAGGCTTAAGGCGAACAGTAACATTGGCTTGCGATGAAGCACCGACGCTCGAAAAATAAGATAAGGAGCCGCCACCGCCAACCACAGTTGAAAAATTAGAAATCTCTGGATAAGCCAGAAGACGATTTTCCACCTCTTGAGCAATCTTATCAGTTTCTGATAATTTCAAACCATGGGGTGCTTTTATATCAATAGTAATATATTCCAAATCAGTTTTAGGGAAAAATTCATATTTAAGGACACCAACAAGCGGTAAAGATACGGCGATAAAAAAGAGAATGGTAACGAAAGCTAAAAAGCGGCGACGAAGTAAACGCTTTTCAATAATTGGCCGTAAATATTTTTCATAAACTGGTAAGACCTTATCAAAATGAATAATGCCATGAAACAGGCGTGTAAAAAAACTAGTTTCAGTAACTGACGACTGCTTAATCAACTTTTCTTTTATTTTTTCATCATCAAAAGACTCTTCAACCATCAGCTCACTATTCTTTTTTAAAACCAAGCGTCCGCCTTTAAAATACCAGAGAGAAGCGGCCCCTAAAAGAGCCAAGACTAAGACCGTTACCACTAAACCAACTGTTCCTCCATAAAGACCAGCTAAAAAAGCAACTCCTAAGAGTCCGATAAAGACCGAAGAAAATAACCCTTTGCCAAAGCGAATCCGTTCTAGAACCGCTGCTAGTGGGTGGTTAATAATTAAAGCAATAATTAAAGACAAAATTAAAGTTGTCGAAATGGTAATCGGAATTGATTTCAAATATTCACCCATCATCCCGGTTGCTAGTAGTAATGGCAAAAAGGCCCACACTGTTGTTAAAGTGCTCGCCGTTAAGACAACCTTAAAATCATTTAGCACTAAAAGAACCGCCTCCTCGGGAGTAAATTTTCCGCTTTTCAAATATTGCTTGGTTGCTGAAACAACGACAATCGCATCATCAACCAATAAACCCAAGGACAAAATTAAACCATAAAGAGATAAGAAGTTTAAGCTAATGCCTGAAAATAACATGACCGCAAAGGTGCCAAAAAATACTAAAGGCACTGCTAAGCCGGCCACTAAGGCTTCTTTAAAACCAACAATCAGAAAAAGAATGGAAAAAACTAAAATAATCGTCAATAAAAAATCACCAGTTAGCTGATTAAAATCTTTTTCAATCATGTCGGACATGTCCAAAGTGGTGGCATAACTTAAGCCAGCTGGAAGAGCTTCAAGTTTAGCTTCCAGGCGTTTTCCCCCTTCATCAACAATCTGGATAATATTACCGCCGGTTTTTTTTACCACTTGAAAGGTAATACTTTCTTGGGGGGCTGAACCCTCCTGAGACAAGCGAGAAAAGCTAGTTTTTTTAAGAGCTGTTTCCTGAACAGAGGCAACATCTTTTAAATAAATAATCGCCCCTTCAGAAGTGTGACTCAAGGGAGTGTTTCTTAAGTCCTCCAAACCATTAGGTTGGGCGTCGGTCCGAATTGAATAAGAATATCTTTCACCATCAAAAATCCCAACCGGAATAGCACTGTTGCGAGTAACAACAGCTGAATTAGCGACTGATGGTGACAAATTATAAAAAGATAATTTTGAAGAATCGTAATCAATACTAAATTGTCGCTCATCGCCCCCAGAAACAAGAACTTCTCGAATGCCGGGAACTTTTTCCAGCTCATCTTTAATATCTTCGGCGAAATCGCGCAGAACAAAACCATCATAACTGCCTGACAAGGTAAAAACCCAAATCGGTGAATCATCGGCAGAAATTTCTTGAACAATCGGCTCGGAAACTTCAGCCGGCAAACGCCCCGATAAGCTATTAACTTCATCCCGTAACTTACGCAAAGCGTCTTCTAGGTTTTCTTTAGCATCAAACTCCACTGTAATCATTGACACCGAGTTACTAGACTCAGAGCTAACTTGCTTAACCCCTTTAATCCCAGAAATACCGGTTTCCAGACGCTTCGTAACTAATTCTTCAACATCTGCTGGTGAAGCTCCGGGATAAGTGGCTATTACTGCTGCGTAAGGTATTTTTACCTCTGGGCTAGATTCACGCGGCAAATCTTGATACGAGTAAAGACCAATTGCCACTAAAAAAGCAATTAACAAAAAAATGACCCGCGGTCGGCTAACAAAAAAGTTTAACCACCCCCGCCGTAACTTTGATTTAAATTTTATTTTTCCCAAATAGAGCTGATCAGCCGTTGACTGCCCCGAAGAAGAATCTGAATCTTGATTAACGATTGAAGATTTTTGCTCTTTTTCTAAATCTTTTAAATCTACTTCCATAGGATTATTCGCTTAAGACAACCGCCTGCCCCGAACTAATTAATTTGTTACCATCAATAATAATTATCTCTTCTGGCGCTAAACCAGTTTTAACTTGAGCCATCTCGCCCTGAACCTTTAAAACTGTGACCACCTGCTCCCGGGCAAGTCCATTATCATAAATTAAAACTTTAGTTTCGCTTTGACCAACTGTTAAAGCCGATAAAGGCAGCCAAGAAAAACCACTTTCTAAACTTAAAGTTTGAGTAACCTTGATTTTTACATCAACAACCGCGCCAATTCGTAAACCTTCATCCTTTTCTAAAGAAAATTCTGCTAAGAATCGATGCGACCATTCATCTGGCTGCTGAGAAACCGAACTGATTACACCCTGATATTCCTGGCCCGAGTTATCTTTAATTGTTGCTGGCATTCCCACTAAAACATCGTTAACGTGATCAGAGTCAAGATAAAATTTTACTTTTAATTTTTCCAACTCACTGACCGTCGCCACTAATTGACCAGCACTTACAGAGTCGCCATTGCTTAAAGTTTTACTCGTTAAGGTGCCACTGATTGGTGAAATAATTGAGTGGACATCAAAAAGACCCTGAAGGCTGACTTGAGCATTCTCATACTGCCAACGGGCGCTTTCCATTTGCGAGCGGGCGCCGGCTAATTGAGAAGAAATTTTCAATTTTAAATTTTCATACTGATTTTTCGCCAATTCAGCGGTTAAACCAGCTTGATCTTGTTGAGAAGTATTCCCTGCCTTTAAATTATTGAGATTCTGAGCAGCGGCAGCCTCCTGTTGCTGAGCAAGCTCATAAGCTTTTTCTAAATTCTGGATTGTCGACTGGCGATTTAAGCTTAAATTGTTTAACCCTTGCTCGGCGGCTTTAACTTGAGACAAAGCACCGTTAACTTGGTTTTGATAGGTTGCTGTCTGCTGTTGCAAGCCAGACAAAGAAACCCCTAAAGAAGAGTTTTGCGGCAAGTTAGCAGAAGGAATACTTTTTTCCAATAAATATTTAGTAGCATCAACAGCTGCTTTTGTTTCTTCTAAAACTTTAATCGCTGCCGTTAACTGTTCTCTGGTATCGGCATAATCGTCTTTAGAATAAGCATCATAAGACTCTTTAGCTTTCTCATAGGCCCATTCCGCCTGACCATAAGAGTTGAATTCTAAAGCCCCTAAGCTGGGCAAATAATTAATATTAACGACACCGTTATCATCAAAAGCGGCTAAATTATTAATTGTATTTAAAAGTGCGCCCGAGGTTGAAAGAGCAGAATCAACAGCTAGAGTGGCGTTGTCTAAAGCATCGGCCTCGCTTTGAGTAAGCTGCTTCTGCCCGTTGCTTAAATTGTTTTTAGCCTGCTCAACCGCAATTTTAGCTGTTTCGTGAGCAAGCTCGGCACTCTTTAGGCCTTCACCGGTAGTTAGAGATAGGTTCTCTTCATTAGTAGTTGCCTGCTCTAAAGAAAGTTCAGCACTTTTTAAATCTTTAACAGACGAAAGTAATAAATTTTCATAACTAGTTTTAGCCAACTGATAAGCAGCTTGGGCTTGTTCTACCCCAATTTGAGCTTGTTTCACTTGCCCCGCATTAAAACTACCTTTAGTCGCACCCGCTTGATCGTCAATATGCCCCAATTCTTGTCCGGGACTAAGCTTGGTGCCAATAGCAACGTCAAAACCGGAAATTGTACCAGCCGTTTTAGCGACAATTTTAGCCTCGCTTTCCGAGGAAACAATCCCAGGATAAGATAATTCTTGCTCCCAAACTAAAGATTCAGATACCGCCTTACCGGTAACAGTTAGCGGTTTGGGTTCTAAAATTTCTTCTTCAGTAGCCGAGCCGCAAGCGCTTAAAGTTAGGGTTGCCAGAACTAAAAAGCCGGCCAGGAAAAATTTTTTCATATTTTTATCATTTTTTATTCTCAGTAGTTAGGTTTTAATTTTAAAACCACCCCTAAAACTAACAAAAAAACGCCATTTAGTCAATGGCGGAAAAGAGGCCCTAATTTAGGGAGTCGGCCTTTTTTATTAGCTAAAGAAAAGCTTAATCTCCGCTTAAGAAATTTAATAAAAATTAAGCCTTTCATTTTATAATGGAAAAAAATCATAAACTAACTTTTACGCCTATGAAAATTCTTATTGTTGAAGATGAGATTACTATTGCTCGTTTTCTTAAATCAGGGCTAGAAAGCCAAGCCTACATTGTTGACCTCGCTATTGATGGCCAACAAGGATCTTTTTTAGCGCGCACAAATATCTACGATTTAATTATTCTTGATTATCATCTGCCTAAACAAAACGGCTTAACAGTCGTTGAAGAAATTCGCCAAGAAAAAAATACTCCCATTTTAATGCTCACTGTTTGTGGCGATCCGGATCGAAAAATTGAAGCCTTTAAACTTGGAGCTGATGATTTTTTAACCAAGCCCTTCCTCTTAGACGAACTCCTTTGGCGAGTTCATGCCCTTCTCAGGCGACCACCAACCTGGCAAGCGAGTGTTCTAAAAATTGATGATCTTCATTTGGATTTAAACCAACACTTAGCAAAACGACGGGGACGGCCCTTAAATTTAACGCGTAAAGAATATTGTATTTTAGAATACTTAATGCGCCATCAAGACGAAATCAGTTCGCGAGAAATTATTATGGAAAATGCCTGGGATATGAACATGGACCCTTTTTCAAATACTTTAGATACTCATATTCTAAATTTACGACGAAAATTAAAAGCCGCGGGCGGAAAAAATTTGATTCACACTTTTCCGGGTCGCGGCTATAAACTAGCAACCAAAAGACTTTAACTCTTATTTATTTTCTTTTTTAGCAGTGGGTGGGGCTGATTTTTTTTGAGCCGGCAAGGAAGGAAGAAAGCGGCGCTTAATTAATTTATCTGGCAAATAAGTTTGATCATGGGAATCAACTAAAGGAGTATATTTATAATTTTTACTATACCCCAAATCCTTCATTAATTTAGTGGGGGCGTTTCTAATATGAAGTGGTACTGGTAAATTACCGCTCTGTTCTATTTCTGACTGAACTTCATTATAAGCCTGATAAACAGCAATACTTTTCGGCGATTTAGCTAAATAAGCGACAGCGTGAGCGAGATTAACGCCACATTCCGGCATCCCTGTTTTCTGGCAAGCATCAAAAACGGAAGTTGCTAACAACAAAGCGCTATTGTTAGCTAAGCCAATATCTTCAGAGGCGAAACGAATTAAGCGCCGTGCAATATAAAGCGGGTCTTCGCCGCCAGCGAGCATCCGCCCTAACCAATAAAGAGACGCGTCGGCATCGCCGCCACGCAGAGATTTATGGAGAGCTGAAATTAAATTGTAATGTTCTTCCCCGCTCTTATCGTAAAGTAAATTTGGCTTATCAATAATTTTTTTCACCAAAACCTGACTAATAACTTCACCACTATCGCCAGCGCTCTCTAAAATATTAAGAGCTTTTCTGGCATCGCCGTTTGCTAGTCTAGCAATTAACCGCCAAGCATCTTTTTTCCCTTTGAAGCCAGAACGCTTAGCCGCCTGAGCGACTATTTTTTCTAAATCTTCTTCAGATAAAGCCTCAAGGACAACGACTTTAACACGCGAAAGCAGAGCGCCAACAACCGCAAAACTGGGATTTTCTGTTGTCGCCCCAATCAAAGTCACTACCCCGCGCTCAACCTGGGGGAGTAAGGCGTCTTGCTGAGCTTTATTCCAACGATGAATCTCATCAATAAACAAAAGAGTTTTTTTCCCCAAACGACGGGCTTGTTGCGCCCGTTCAATAATCAGCTGTAAATCTTTTTTACCGCTGCTAGTCGCCGAAATCTCCACAAACTCCGCTTTCGTTTCTTTAGCGATGATTAAGGCTAAGGTGGTTTTCCCCGATCCGGGCGGACCCCAAAAAAGTAAGGATGGAACTTTATCCTCACTAATTGCCTGCCGTAACCAAGAATCCGGGCCAATAATTCGCTCTTGACCAACAAACTCACTTAAATTTTTAGGACGGAAGGAAGCCGCCAAGGGGGCATTTTTTTCCATGTTTTCATTTTAACACTTTTTGAAACCTCGCCCAACTGTCTTTGCCAATGATTGAGACTTGAGGTATTATATATTTTTGATAAATAAAAAAATATGAAAAAAGTAATTGTAATCTATGGCCTCCCGGCCTCAGGGAAAAGTACTCAAGCTAAATTGCTAGAAAAAAAGTATGGTTGGCAACATTTTTCTATGGGTGAAAAATTAAGAGCCTTAATAAAATCCGGCTCAGACATCGGCGCTAAAGCTAAAGATATTGTTGAAAATGGACTTTTAGTTCCAGATGACATTATTCTCGCCGCCTTAGGTCCGGTTGCCGAGCAAGCTCAAAGTACGGGGATTGTTTTTGATGGCTTCCCGCGCAAGCAAGAACAAGCTCAAATTTTAGACAAACTTCTCGCTGATACCGGCACCAAGGTTAGTGCCTGCCTTCTTCTAGAAGTTAGCGGCGAAACTGTTCAAAAACGCATTAATAGTCGCTTAAGCGTAGAAGCGCGTTCAGATGATCAAGATAGCGCCGTTGTTAAAAATCGAGTGGAAGTTTTTGAGCAAGAGTCCCTTCCTCTCTGCGCCTACTATGAAGCCCAAAATAAACTCTATCGCCTTGATGGCGAAAAAAGTGTTGAAGAAATCTTTGAAAAAATTTGCGAAATCGTTGAAAATCTTTAAGAAAAAAGCCGCGACTAGCCGCGGCTTTTTTTATTTAGTGTTAACCAATAATTATTCGCCCATCTAAGGCAACCGCTCCCTGCTCTTTTATCACTAAAGGATTAATATCAATTTCTTTGATCTCGGGCCAATCTTTTACTAGCTGCGCCAAGCGCAAGATGCTCTGGATTAAAGCTTCCTGGTCAAGGGGTTTTTTCCCGCGCGCACCCGCCAAAAGCGGCGCACTTTTTAGTTTAGCGAGCATAAGCTTAACATCTGTTTTTGTCAGCGGGTTAAGACCAAAAGCGACATCATTTAAAATTTCTGCATAAATACCCCCTAAACCAACCATTATAGTCGCTCCTAAAGACGGTTCGCGGACACTACCAATAATCATCTCTTGGCCGCCACTAACCATCGGGCTAATTAAAACGCCACTAATCTTAGCTTTTGGTTTTTTAACTTTAACGCGTTTAATCAGTTCTTGATATTTGCGCCCAACCTCTTTAGTAGAAACATTTAACAAAACACCATCAGCATCACTCTTATGCAAAATATCAGGGGAAATAATTTTTAAAGCTAAAGGGGTGTTTATTTTTTTAGCAATTTTTTCGGCCTGCTCGACGCTACTTACTGAATAACTTTCTAAGACCGGTAAACCGTAAGCTCTCATTATTTCTTGAACCGCCGGTTCTGGCAAAGACTTAAGTCCCTGTGCTTGAGCCTCCTTAAGTATTTTTTGGACTGTTTCTTTTTTTAAATCTTTAAAAATTGGCGGCGCAGTCCGTTTAATTTTACGCCGCTTATTAAAATCATCTAAAGTTGCCAAAGACCGGGCGGCGGCCTCAGGCCAAGCATAAACAGCGACACCATTATCACAAAGTTGTTGCCGACCCCGAACACTTAATTCTTGCCCCATAAAGACAGCTGCCAAGGGACGCTTAGTTTTTTTCTTAAAAGCAATTAAGGCCTGAGCAGTCGCTTCAATTTCAGTCATTGACTGGGGGGTTAAAATTACCAAAAAAGCCTCAACATTCTTATCTTTATTTAAGATCTTTAAAGACTCTTGATAGTGATTAGCGCTCGCGTCACCTAAGATATCAACTGGATTAGCGAGGCTAGCTGAGGACGGCAAGACCTTCTTTAACGCGCTCTGAGTTTTTTTAGATAAGGAGGCCAGCTTCAGACCGCGCTCGACTAAAACATCAACTGCCAAAACGCCTGGTCCACCAGCATTGGTAACTAAGGCAATCTTTCCAGCAGGAGCTAAAGGGTTATTGTAAAAGATACGCAAATAATCAAATAATTCCTTAACCGTCCGCGCGCGAATGACCCCGCCCTGATTAAAGAGCGCTTCATAGGAAGCGTCATTTCCCGCTAAAGCCCCAGTATGAGAAGTACTCGCTCCGGCACCAGCGCTAGTTCGGCCCGATTTTAAAATAACCACCGGCTTCGGCGACTTAGCAGCAGTTAAAGCCCGAAATTGTTTTAATAATTTATCAGGAGACGATAACTGTTCGCTGTAAATACCAATAGCGCGCGTAGTTTTATCTTTTTTTAAATACTCCAACAAATCAGCCTCATCAATGACCGCCTTATTGCCAATACTAATAAATTTAGAAAAACCTAAACCGAGATTGGTGGCCACATCTAAAAATGCTGTCCCTAAAGCACCGCTTTGAGTAATAAAAGCTAAGCCTCCTTTAGGCGGCATTAAAGCAGCAAAAGAAGCATTCATTTTTTTATCTGGACAAATTACTCCTAAACAATTAGGGCCAATTAAATTAATTTTATATTCTTCGCTAATAGCGACAAGCTCCGCCTCTAAATCAGCTCGACCCGCCTCTTTAAAGCCGGCCGAAATAACCAGGGCGTTTTTTATCCCCAGCTGAGCACCGGTCCGCAAAACCTTAGCGACTACCGCCGCTGGCACCGCAATCACCAACAAATCAACCCTCTTTTTAAGGGCGGCCAAATCAGGATAACAAGGTTGCCCTAAAAGTCTTTTGGCTTTTGGATTAACCAAAAAAACCGAACCCGGAAAACTTTTGACCAGGTTTTTGGCAATATCATTACCAACACTACCAGCGCGGCGCGAGGCCCCGACCACGGCAATGCTTTTTGGGTTAAAAATTAATTCAAGATTTTTCATAATTTATTTATAGGGCCTTGATAGACTCTTATGATTCAAGAAAACTCTCTTTAGTTTATCATTTTTAAAGAGACGGGGAAACCACTCCCCTTTTAATAAAAAACTTATTTAAGATATAATGAAAGAGTAAGGGCTAGAAAAAATAATTTTCAAAAAAATGCGCCAACCGATTCGAAAAGGAGGAAAATATACTTTTAAAGAAATGGACTACCATTTAACGCCCACCCGCTATCAAGAGCTAAAGAAGCGCTTAGATTATTTTGTTAAAGTTAAGCGACCAAAAGAAGCGGCGGAGGTTCAACGCCTAGCCCTGATGGGTGACTTTTCCGAAAATGCCGGCTATCAATTAGCCAAGGGGCGGCTGCGCGGATTAAACCAAAGAATTATTGATTTAGAAAAGCTTTTAAGTCGCGTCCAAATAATCGCTCCAAAGAACAATACCCAGGTGGATATCGGCCACCGGGTTACTATTACCAACGGAGTAGAAGAGAAAAGTTTTTTAATTTTAGGAGCAACTGAAACTGATCCGACTGCCGGAGTTATTTCTCATCAATCACCCTTAGGGATTAGCCTTTTAGGCAAGAAGATTGGCGATAAAATTATTTGGTCACGACCAAGAGGAGACAGCACTTGGGAAATTAAAAATATTGCTTAAAAGGAACCCACGCTCCTTCGTTTATAGATATTCTGCCCTCTTGACAGTTTTAAGTTTAAGCTATATATTTGATTAGTCAATTACTAATCAATGACTTATATGCTAAATTACTTAATCAACAACGCTCGCTTTCAGGCAAAATTATCGCGCCGCTTAGACACTTCTCTAAACGGCTTAAGTTTACACGAACTCCTAATCATGGATCATTTAGATAAAAACCCAGAAAAATTACGGGCCGCTCAATTGGCGGATTTAATGGGGCTGACCCCCTCTGGCGTCACCCGCCTATTACTGCCAATGATAAAAATTGGCTTAATAAAACGCCAACCTGATCCAAATGATGCTAGAAGTAGCTTAATTGAAATCAGTCGCGCTGGTCGCGAAAAATTAAATGAGGGTCGTGAACGTTTGGAGTATTTTATAGAAGACAACTTCCCTATCGCCCAACAAAAAAAATTAGCCTCGCTAACACCAACGCTACAGGAGTTAGCGCAACGACTATAAAAAAATCTCCCCAACTTGGGGAGATTTTTTTTAGAAATTGATTTTTATAGAAATAATTTCCGGAAGATTAAAGAGTCGCAAAGGCATAAGACTATTACCTAAACCACGGGAAACCAACATCGCCGATGTTACTTTTTGATAAAGACCAGCGTCATATTTAGGAAGAAGGCCTTGATTGGGAGCCACTAGTCCACCGATTAATGGTAAGCGCCATTGCCCCCCATGAGCATGCCCAGTTAAA
>CAZERN010000004.1:0-18732 GCA_964514675.1 uncultured Gammaproteobacteria bacterium
GGGGGTCGTAAAATCAAAGAAATATGGCAGAAAAATTTGATCGTTCCAAGCCACATATCAACATTGGTACTATTGGCCACGTTGATCACGGCAAAACCACTTTAACCGCAGCTATGTTGGCGGTGTTTGGAGCGCACGGCTTAAGTGCTTCCAACAAAAATGTCAGTGAAATAGATGCGGCGCCTGAGGAAAAGGATCGTGGTATTACAATTTCCACCACTCACGTGGAATACGAATCAGCCAATCGTCATTATGCTCACGTTGACTGTCCTGGTCACGCCGATTATGTAAAAAACATGATTACTGGCGCTGCTCAAATGGATGGCGCGATTTTAGTAGTATCTGCGACCGATGGTCCGATGCCTCAAACTCGTGAACACATCTTATTGGCTCGTCAGGTTGGCGTTCCTTATATCATTGTCTTTTTAAATAAATGCGACATGGTTGAAGACAAGGAATTAATTGACTTGGTTGAAGAGGAAGTTCGTGACTTATTAAATAAGTATGAATTCCCTGGAGCTGAAACTCCAATCATCCGTGGTTCTGCTTTGAAAGCTTTAGAGAACCCTACTGGTCCTGATTCTGAACCAATAATGAAGTTGATGGAGGCGATTGATTCTTATATCCCAACTCCGACTCGCGACACTGAGCACCCTTTCTTGATGCCGATTGAAGATATCTTTTCAATTGAAGGTCGGGGAACCGTTACCACTGGACGCATTGAGCGCGGTGTGATTAAGGTTGGTGATGAGGTTGAAATTGTTGGTTTAATGGATACCAAAAAAACTACCGTTACCGGTATTGAGATGTTTAACAAGTCTTTAGACCAAGGAGAAGCTGGTGATAATGCTGGTTTATTACTCCGTGGTACTAAGAAAGATGAAGTTGAACGCGGCCAGGTTTTATGCAAACCAGGTTCTATCACTCCTCACTCAGAGTTTGAAGCTCAAGTTTTCGTCTTGTCCAAAGAAGAGGGTGGCCGCCACAAACCATTTTTCAATGGTTACAAGCCTCAATTCTATATTCGCACCACTGATGTTACTGGTGAAGTAGAATTACCGGCTGGTACCGAAATGGTTATGCCTGGCGACACCGTTTCTTTCAAGGTTAAGTTAATCTCTCCGGTTGCTCTTGAAGAAAAGCAAAAGTTTGCTATCCGCGAAGGTGGCCGAACTGTTGGCGCCGGCGTGGTAACCAAGATTATTAAATAATCACTGAGACCCGCTCTCTTGTAGGGCGGGTTGACTGTGTTTATTTAAAAACAATCTTCCGTTTTAGTCTTCAAAGAATTTGCTTTTGACTAGGAGGGGAGTTCCAATTATGTCTGACAACAAAAAAAAGGAAGAATTCAAGCAAAGAATTCGTATTAAAATTAAGGCTTTTGATCATAAAATCGTTGATCAATCCACAAAAACAATCGTTAAGACGATTGAGAGAAGTGATGCCCAATTTTTTGGTCCGATTCCTTTGCCAACCGAAAAAAGGAAGTACACCGTTAACCGCGCCACCTTTGTTCACAAAGATGCCCGGGATCAATATGAAATGCGTATCCACAAACGCATTATTGATATTGTTGATCCTAGCGCCAAGACGATTGAAGATCTCACTAGCTTAAATCTGCCAGCTGGTGTTGACGTGGAAATTAAAATGCAGTAAAATACAGCAGTAATTTTATACAAAAAAATCGGACTAAAAATCAGTTTGGATAACTCTCATTTTGAGAAAGCACCCGAGCGGAGTTTAGTCTAATATTAGGAGGTAATCAGTCAATTAAGAAAATTTCATAAGATCCTATTTAGTGGATGAAATTTTTTTGACTGGTTTTTACACCAGTTTTTTTGTTTAAAGAATATGAAATTTATCCTCGGAACCAAAAAACAAATGACCCAGTTATGGGTCAACGACAAGGTAGTAGCCGTTACTCCGGTGTTGGCTGGACCTTGCACCGTGACGCAAGTAAAAACTGAGAGCACTGACGCTTATGAGGCTGTTCAGGTTGCTTTTGGGGTGCGCCGGGAAAAAAATATTAACAAACCGCAACGCGGTCACTTTAAAAAAGCAGCTGTTTTACCAAAAGTGGCTCGTGAATTTAGAACCACCACTGCCGATTTAAAAGTTGGCGATGTTATTACTGTCGGCACATTCGTCGTCGGTGATGAAATTGATGTTAGTGGTACTTCTAAAGGAAAGGGTTTTCAAGGTGTTGTTAAGCGCCACGGTTTTGCTGGCGGAAGAAAATCCCATGGTAATAAAGATCAGTTGCGCATGCCTGGTTCAGTTGGCGCTAAAGGCCCTGCTCATATTTTCAAAGGGGTGCGAATGGCCGGACAAATGGGCAACGAATCGGTAACGGTTAAAAACTTAACTGTTATTGCAATTGATGAGGAACAGAATTTAATTTATATCAAAGGAGCGATTCCGGGAGCCATTAATTCTTTAGTTGCCATTAAAGGGCCTGGAGAATTAAAAATTAATTTAACTGCAAAAGAAGAAATTAAAGAAGAAGCTCCTGTTGCTGAAACTGAAGAAAAAACCGAAGAGGCTCCGCTTGAGGAAGTAAAGGAAGAAGTAAAAGAAGAGGCTCCTCTAGTTGAAGAAAAAACTGAAGAAAAGGTTGAAGCCGAAGCGGCTCCAGCTGATGCTAAATAAGGATAAGGATATTTTCTAAAAGTATGAACACAAAAGTCTATAGTCAAAAAGCAGAACCTTTACACGATCTTGATTTATCCGAGAAAGTTTTTGGTTTAACTGTGAATCAAGAGTTAATCCATCAGGCTGTCATCACTCAACAGGGAAACGAGCGCCAAGTTTTAGCAGATACTAAAGACCGCAGCGAAGTTTCTGGTGGTGGCAAAAAACCTTGGAAACAGAAAGGCACTGGTCGTGCTCGGGTTGGCTCATCTCGTTCTCCGATTTGGATTGGTGGTGGCGTTACTTTTGGGCCGACTGCAAACCGTAATTTTTCCAAAAAGATTAATAAGAAAATGCGTCAAAAGGCCTTAGCAATGGTTTTATCTGACAAACTCGCTCATGACTCTTTAGTTGTTTTAGATAATCTTGATTTACCTGAATTTAAAACTAAAAATTTTGAAGCAGTTTTAAAGGCAATAGAAGCTAAAGTTTTGAAAGTTGAGCGCCGTGATATTTTAGTGATGAGTGATTCTAAGAACGAAAAATTGAAGTATTCCGCTCGTAACCTAGTTGGAGTAACGATGATTAATTTAGAAAATATTAATATTGTTGACCTCTTAAAATCTCGCTACTTAGTGACTACCGAAGCGGCGATTAAAAATTTAGAGACACAATATAGTAAATAGATATATGGGAATTCTAGGAAAGAAAAAAGACGAAGCGGCCAAAAAGAAAGTCGCTCCCGAAAAAAAAGAAGTTAAAGAAGTAAAGGCTAAAGCGGCCCCTAAGGTTAAGGCGGCCAAGAAACCAGTTGCTCAGGCTCCAGAGGTTGCCCCAACAATGGCTGATTTATATGCCGATGATAAGGCGGGTAAAAAGAGCAAGACTTCTTCTGCTTCCAGCAGTAAAGTAAAAAGCGCTTTTACCGATTCTTATAAAGTTTTAAATCACCCACTGATTACTGAAAAAGCTGCTACTAATAGCTCTTTAAATAAATACGTTTTTGTTGTTTCTAAAGAGGCTAATAAAGTAAGTGTTGCTAAAGCTGTTTATGCTGTTTATGGAGTCAAGCCAATGAAGGTAAATATTGTTTGTCAGAAAGGGAAGGCGGTTACCCGTGGTCGTATCAAAGGGCGCCGTAGTGATTTTAAAAAAGCAATTGTGACTTTGAAAAAAGGTGATTCTATTCAAGTTTACGAAGGCGTCTAATTTTAGATATATTTTGTTTAGCTAGATTATATGGGCATAAAAAAAGTAAAACCAACAACCCCCGGACGGCGTCAAGCTTCTTTTGATGATTTTAAAGATATCACCAAAAAAAGCCCGGAAAAATCTTTGATTGTTATTAAAAAACGACAAGGAGGCCGGAATAATAATGGGAAAATTACTGTTCGCCATCGTGGCGGCGGTGCCAAGCGTTATATTCGTTTGGTTGATTTTAAGCGTGATAAGTTTGATATCCCTGCAAAAGTAGCAGCCATTGAATATGATCCTGGTCGCGGTGCTCGCTTAGCTCTTTTAAACTATGCTGATGGCGAGAAGCGTTACATTGTTGCTCCTTTAGAGCTTCAAGTTGGTGATACTGTTTTAAGTTCACAAAAATTAATTGAGATAAAAATCGGTAACGCCATGCCTTTAGAGTATATTCCTGCTGGCGTTGCGATTCATAATTTGGAATTAATTGCTGGCCGCGGCGCTAAAGTTGTTCGTGGTGCTGGAAATGCCGCTTTTGTTATGGGCGTTGAAGGTAAATACGCTCAAGTAAAATTACCATCAGGGGAAATTCGTTTAATAAAGAAAGATTGTCTGTGTACTGTTGGCCGAGTGAGCAACCCTGATAAGCGTCACCTTGTTTTAGGAAAAGCAGGACGCTCTCGCTATTTAGGTATTCGTCCTACCGTTCGTGGTTCGGCGATGAACCCTAATGATCACCCTCATGGTGGTGGCGAAGGTAATCAGTCGATTGGTTTGAAAAATCCGAAAACTAAGTGGGGTAAGCCGGCATTGGGTGTTAAAACTCGCCGTCATCACTCCAGTGATCGCTTGATTATCAAGCGACGCGCTAAACGGAAATAATCATTGAATACATATGTCTAGAAGTTTAAAAAAAGGCCCTTACATAAATCCTCGAATTTTAAAAAAAGTTCAAGCTTTACGACCGGGCGACAAAACAGTGATTAAGGTTTGGGATCGCGCTTGCGCGATTACTCCGGAAATGGTTGGCCTGACAATTGGCGTCCATAACGGCAAAACTCATTTTCCTGTTTATGTAGTAGAAAATATGGTCGGTCACTCTTTAGGTGAGTTTTCGCCAACGCGTAAATTTATTTCTCATGGAGGTAAGGCGGCCAAAGCGCAAGCTGTTGGTAAAAAATAATCCTTTTAGTTTAAAAATATGGAAGTTAAAGCTAATTTAAACAATTTACAGATGTCGCCGCGCAAGATTCGCTTGCTGGTTGATTTAGTTCGTGGTTTGCCGGTTGATAAGGCCTTGGCCCAATTAAAGTTTGCCAATAAGCGAGCGGCTGATCCGCTAACAAAACTGATTGAGTCAGCGATTGCTAATGGTGAAAACACCTATGATTTAAAACGCGGCAACCTTTTTATTAAAGAAGTGCGCGTTGATGATGGTTTTACTTTAAAGCGTTGGATGCCGAAAGCTCATGGTCGGGCAACTGTAATTAGAAAGCGCTCTTCTAAAGTATCTTTAATTTTAGGCGAATTAATTGATTCTGGGAAAAAAACTAAGAAGTCGGTAGTGGCTGAAGCGCCAGTTAAATTGTCAGACTTAGCTAAGGAGGCAGAAAACGCTAACAAGAAAGAAAATTCTAAGAAAGCGACTGCTAAAGAAGATAAGAAAGTTGAAAAAATTGCGGGTTCTGAAAAGGGGTTTGCTAAAACCACTTTCCGCCGCAAGGTTGGTAAATAGTTTTTAAAGTAACCAAGTCATCTTATGGGCAAAAAAGTAAATCCAAAGATTATGCGCCTCGGGATAACCAAGAGCTGGGACTCAGTCTGGTTTGAAAGTGGTCAAAATTATATCAAGAATGTAGCGCAGGATATCCAGGTGCGACGTTATATTATTAAGAATTTCAGGGAAGCGGGAATTGAGAAGGTTGAAATAACTCGTAATTTGAGCAATATCCGAGTTGATGTTTGGACTGGAAAACCGGGTTTGATTATCGGGCGGGGCGGTAATGGTGTTGAAGAATTGAAGAAAACCATTCATCGTCGATTTTTAAAGACTTTCCGTCCAAATGATATCGTTTTAAATATTAAAGAATCTGCTCGTCCTGGTGTTTCCGCTCAGATTGCTGTTCAATCAGTTATCCTTGATTTAGAAAAACGCATGGCTTTCCGTCGCGTTATGAAGCAAACTCTGTCTCGAATTGAACGCGCTGGTGCTTTAGGAGCTAAGATTGTTATCGCTGGTCGTTTAAATGGTGCTGAAATTGCTCGGACTGAAAAGTTAGTTTGGGGCAAAGTGCCTTTGAATACTTTACGCGCTGATATTGATTACGCTCGTGGAGCGGCTAGTACAACCTATGGCCAGATTGGCGTTAAGGTTTGGGTCTACAAAGGTGAAGTCTTTGATAAAGATAGCGAAGAAATCTTTCTTGAAAATCGTTAAATTCCTTAATTTTTTCATTCCTCTTATATGTTAATGCCGAAAAAAACCAAATATCGCAAAGATCATAAGCGCAGCCGTGGCGGTTTAGCCACGCGGATGAACAAAGTCGATTTCGGAGCTTATGGCTTGAAGGCGACAACAGCTTGCTGGGTTACCGCCCGTCAAATTGAAGCCGCTCGTCGAGTGATGACTAAATACACTAAGAAAGGTGGCAAAATTTGGATCCGTATTTTTCCTGATAAGCCAGTCACTGCTCATGGTGGGGAATTACCAATGGGTAAAGGAAAGGGCGCAGTTGATTATTATGTTGCCATTGTTAAACCAGGAACAGTAATGTTTGAAATGGATGGAGTTACTGAAGAGATTGCCAGAAAAGCAATGATATCGGCTGGGCACAAACTACCCCTTAAAGTAACCTTCGTGATGCGTGATAACCAATAAGTAAATATATGGATTTTAAAGAAATTGATAATAAAACAGTGGTGGAATTAAAAAAAGAGTTAACAGCTGCTCGCGAGAAATTACGCGATTTAAGATTTAAGGATTCCAACCACCAATTAAAGAATGTCCGCGTTATTCGTAAGGAACGTTTACTGATTGCGCGACTTAACACTTCCTTGGCTAAAAAGAAGGAAGCTAAACAAGCTTAATTTTACCACTATGGCTAATAAGCAAAACAATAACCAAGAACAACCAACTCAAAAAAAGATTGTAAAAGCTTTTTCGGGCAAGGTTGTTTCCGCTAAAAGTGATAAGACGGTCGTGGTCAAAGTCGAGACAGTCAAGGTTCACCCTAAATATAAAAAGCGCTACCAGGTTAGTCGTAACTACAAGGTTCACGACGAGAACAATCAAGCGAAAGAGGGTGATAAAGTTAAATTTATTGAATGCCGCCCTTTGTCTAAGGACAAGCGCTGGCGCCTTGTGGCTTAAGCCGGAGAGGTTTATCTAAAGAAAAGTATGATTCAAGTTCAAAGCAGATTAAAAGTTGCCGATAACTCTGGAGCCAAAGAGGTGATGTGCATCAAGGTTCCGGGGGGATATAAAAAACGCTACGCTCGTATCGGTGAGATTATTGTGGCCTCGGTTAAATCCGCGGCTCCCCATGCACCAATTAAAAAAGGTGATATTGTAAAAGCGGTGATTGTGCGTACCAAAAAAGAAATTCGCCGTGCCGATGGTTCTTATTTGCGGTTTAATGAAAACGCTTGTGTAATTATTACCGATAAAGATAAAAAGGATCCTAAGGGTACCCGTATTTTTGGCCCGGTCGCTCGCGAAGTTCGTCGCGCTGGTTATTCCAAAATCGCATCCTTAGCGCCGGAAGTGCTTTAAATATATGAATATCAAGAAAAACGACAAAGTAAAAATTATTGCCGGAAAAGATAAGGGGAAAGTAGGCAAGGTCTTACAGGTTTCACCTAAAGATCGACGGATTAGCATAGAAGGCTTGAACTTATTGATTAAGCATTTAAGACCACGCCGTGAAGGTGAAAAGGGGCAACGCTTAGAATTCCCAGCTTTTATGTCTGCTTCTAATGTAATGTTGGTTTGCCCGAAATGTGAAAAGACTACCCGGGTGGCTTATAAAATAGTGGAAACTGATGGTCGCTCTAAAAAATATCGAGCTTGCCGGAAGTGCCATGAGGTGATTGATTAACCCTTTCCTTAGTAAACTATATGAGATTAAAAGAGAAGTATAAAAAAGAGATTGTGCCTAAGCTGGAAGAAAAATTTTCTTACAGCAATGAGCACCAAGTCCCCCATCTAAATAAGGTGGTGATTAATGTTGGTTTCGGACGCTTTGTTAAAGAAAAAGATTACGCCGATGAGGTGGTTAAAATTTTAGAAAAAATTACTGGTCAAAAGCCAATCTTAACCAAGGCTAAGAAGTCTATCTCTGCTTTCAAGGTTCGCGAGGGAATGGTTGTTGGTGGAGTGGTTTCCTTACGCGGTCAAAGAATGTATGATTTTCTGGAAAAATTGGTGAACATCACTTTCCCGCGTGTTCGCGACTTTCGAGGTATTAGCGATAAGGCTGTGGACCGAACCGGTAACCTAACGGTAGGCTTTAAAGATTATTCCGCTTTTCCTGAAGTTCATTTAGAAGATATTGATAAAGTTTTCGGTTTGGAGGTGTCAATTGCAACGACAGCAAAAAACCGTGAAGAGGGTTTGGAGTTATTCCGCCTCTTAGGTTTTCCTTTCAAAAAATAAGTACACATAAGCAATATGGCTAGAACAGCATTAATTGTAAAAGCAAAGCGTAAGCCCAAATTCAGCACTCGAAAAATAAATCGGTGTTGGCGTTGTGGTCGCAACCATGGCTACATGCGTGACTTTGGTCTTTGTCGCATTTGTTTTAAGGAATTGGCCGACAACGGTGATTTGCCGGGTGTAAAGAAATCCAGCTGGTAAGACCATTTTGAAAGTAATAAAGATTATAATTCTATGACAGATCCAATTGCAGACATGTTCACTCGCATTCGCAACGCTTCGGCGGTGAAGAAGGCAGAAGTGTCAATGCCGCTAAGCAAACTCAAACTTGAGCTGGCAAATATTATGCAACGCGAAGGCTGGATAATTAAAGCAGAAGTAGTTCCTGGTGGCCTCGCTACTCGCCATAACAGTTTTGATGAACTCAAGATTACTTTAAAATATCAAAAAAGCGGTCGTTCCCATATTAATTTAATTGAGCGGATTAGTAAGCCAGGTCGCCGCATTTATGTTGATAAGGATAGTATTCCGGTAGTTTTAAATGGCTTAGGGATGGTTTTAGTTTCTACTTCAAAAGGTTTAATGACTGGAACCGAGGCTAAGGCTCAAAAGATTGGCGGGGAATTAATCGGCCAAATTTACTAATATTTTTTTGAATTAAACTTATATGTCACGAATAGGAAAAGAACCGATTATCTTGCCGAGCGGAGTAACTGTCACTTTATCAGGAAAAACTCTTACGGTTAAAGGACCAAAAGGCGAGTTAAAGCGAGATTTCAATAATAAAGAAGTCGCGCTTATAATTGAAGAAAACCGGATTTTAGTTACTAAAGCCGAAGGATCTTCACGGGCCGCTGCGGCACTGTGGGGTCTTTACCGCTCGCTGTTTTCTAATATGGTAATTGGAGTTTCCGAAGGTTTTTCTAAAAAGCTAGAAATTAACGGTGTTGGTTACCGAGCTTCTGTCTCTGGTTCTAAACTCACTTTAATGCTTGGTTTTTCTCATCCGATTGAATATCAATTACCGGCCGGAATAACTGTTATCGTTGAAGGAAATGTTGTTACCGTTTCAGGCTTTGATAAAGAATTAGTTGGTGAAACGGCCGCTAAAATTCGTCGCTTCCGTAAACCAGAGCCTTATAAAGGTAAGGGTGTTAAATATGTCAATGAAGTTATTCGCCGCAAAGCTGGTAAGACTGCGGCCGCTAAAAAATAAGCAGCGCTTAATATACTTATATGGAAAAAAAGATAAAATTAAAAAATGAACGCCAAGCTCGTCGTCACGGTCGCGTGCGCGCTAAAATCAGCGGCACCGCCGCTTGTCCTCGTTTGTCCGTTTTTCGCTCTAACAAAGGATTATATCTGCAATTAATTGATGATGTTGCTGGTAAGACTTTAGTTAGTGCTCGAACAAAAGAATTAAAGGAGACTGGTAAAAAGACTGATTCAGCTGCTGCTTTAGGTAAGTTGTTAGCTGAAAAAGCGCAAGCGAAAAAGATTAGCGCTGTAGTTTTTGATCGGAGTTGTTATAAATATCACGGCCGAGTAAAAGCGGTAGCCGAAGGGGCTCGTGAGGGTGGTTTAAAATTTTAAATCAAGCCTAAAGTTCAAAATATGTCTGATGAAAAAAAAGTTTCTGAACAAGAAGTAAAAGAAAAAACCGCTCCCACTGCGGCTGAGGCCACTGCGGGAAGTGTTTACGGCGATAAGCCGAAGCGTGATTTTCGTAGCCGCGGACGCGGTCGTTCTGATCGCCGCCAAAAAGAGGCTCCTCGAGATGAATTTGAGCAGCGGATTTTGGATTTAGCTAGAGTAACTCGTGTGATGGCTGGTGGTAAAAGAATGAATTTCCGTGCTTGTGTAGTTATCGGTGACCGAAAAGGAAAAGTTGGTACCGGCTTAGGGAAGGGGGCAGATGTAACAATTGCCGTTAACAAGGCTGTCAACAAGGCTAAGAAAAACCTAATCACGGTCGCAATTGTTAACGACACTATCCCTCATGAAGTTTCTCAAAAGACTGGAGCAGCAAAAATTATTTTAAAGCCAGCTGGAACCGGTAAGGGTATTATTGCTGGCGGTGTTGCTCGTATGATTTTGGAATTAGCTGGAATTAAAAATGTCACTAGCAAACAGCTAGGGACTAATAATAAAATTAATAATGCTCGTTGTACTATTGAAGCTTTAAAATCTCTAAGAAATAACCCAGCTAAGAAAACAAAGAAAGTTTCTGTTGCTGAAGTTAAGAAGGCTCCGGAGGCAGTGGCTTCAAGTAAATAGTTTTTAATTATCATTATATCGTCTTATATGCTGTCACTTAACGAAATCCAAAAACCGAATCACCAGAAGCGTCGCAAACGCGTTGGTCGTGGTAATGCTTCCGGGCATGGTACTTACAGCACCCGCGGCTTAAAGGGTCAGAAATCGCGATCCGGTGTTTCTAATTTGAAACGTCTGGGTATGCGCATGCAGTTGCTTCAAACTCCTAAGATTAGAGGTTTTAAATCTGACAAATTAAAAAATCAAGCGGTTTCCGTCAAGGCGATTAATGCCTCCTTTAAAGACGGAGAAGTTGTTTCTTTACTCACTCTTAAAGAGCGTGGTTTAATTGGAAGCAGCAAAGCACCGGCAAAAATTTTAGGAAAAGAAAAGTTAACTGTTAAAGTAACTTTTTCGGGAGTCAAATTAAGCACTTCGGTGACCGATCAAGTTAAATAATTCTTTAGTTCAAAAAATATGTTTGAAAAACTTGCTCGAGTCTGGAAAGTCAAAGAATTACGAAATAGTATTTTGTTTGTCTTGCTTATGTTGGCGGTTTTTCGCCTTTTCGCCCATATTCCGATTCCAGGAATTGACGCCAGTAATTTAAGAAGTTTTTTTGCTAACAACCCTTTGTTAGGTTTTGTTAATATGTTTTCTGGGGGCGGCATGGAGCGCTTCTCAGTGGTTATGATGGGTATTGGTCCCTACATCACCTCTTCAATTATTTTTCAGCTGTTAGGGATGATTGTCCCAAAGTTAGAGGAGATGCAGAAAGAAGAGGCTGGTCGGCAAAAAATTAATATGTGGACTCGTTGGGCGACAGTACCTTTATCAATTGTTCAAGCTTTTGGTATGTTAGCCCTATTGCGTCAATCTAATGCAATTGACCTTTCCGGTTCGGCCACTTTTGATATTATTGCCATTGTAATTACAATTACCGCCGGTACGATTTTATTGATGTGGATTGGAGAATTGATTAGTGAAAAGAAAATTGGTAATGGTATTTCGCTTTTAATCTTCGCTGGTATCATTGCTTCTCTGCCACAGAGCGTTAGTCAAATGATGCTTATCTTTGATCAGACCCAGTTATTTACTGTGGTCGCTTTCGCTTTACTATCTATTATTACTATTGTTGGTGTTGTTATTGTTAATGAAGGTCAGCGCAATATTCCGATTCAGTATGCTCGTCAGATTCGCGGCAACCGCGCTTATGGCGGTACGAATTCTCATTTACCATTGCGGGTTAACATGGCTGGTGTAATCCCAATCATCTTTGCTTTAGCGGTCGCTACTTTTCCAACCATGATTGCTCAGTATTTCCAGTATGCTAAAACTGAATGGATTGCCAACTTTTCCCAGTGGATAATTATTACCTTTAACAATCAGTTGGTTTACGGAGTCTTATATTTTATTTTAGTTTTTGCCTTTACTTATTTTTATACCGATGTTGTTTTCCACCCAGATCGTATTTCTGAAAATCTTCAAAAGCAGGGTGGTTTCATTCCAGGAATTCGTCCCGGTAAACAAACAGCGGAATACATTGGCAACACCTCTCATAAGATTATCTTTTTTGGAGCCTTATTTCTGGCGGTAATTGCCGTTCTTCCTCTTGTTGTTCAAGCGGCGACAGGCGTTCAGTCAATGATTATTGGTGGTACCAGCATCTTAATCGTCGTCTCGGTTGTTATTGATACAATAAAACAAATGGAAGCGCAGATAACCATGCGTGAATACGATGGCGTTTAAGTAAAAAATTTAAAGAAAATTACAAAAATTCCGCTCCTTGGGGCGGAATTTTTGTTTGACCATGAAAATCAATTGGGGTAAACTAAAAAGAGTGAGGCTTGTAAGTCAGCCTATAATTAAGAAAATATGCCTTTGCGTGATTTTTTAAAAAAAGCTAAAGATCCAAAAGTTGATAAATATGAATTGGAGAGTTATTGGCGAGACCTTAATTCAAAGCGCTACGCTTTAGAAAATCTTGATAAAGAAGATCGGGAGTTGATTTATGAAATTATCAAGGATTATCGTGAAGCTTGGTTAAGTCATCGTTATCCTTCTAGCGTTGATCTGAGGCGAGCTTATAATCGTATTTACAGTCGACGCCAAGAGCTTAACTTAGATCGTGATGATTTAGATGATGTTAAAGATGTTATTTACTCTTTTAAGAAATAATTAAGTTATGGTTTATATTAAGACTAAGGTTGAGATTAATGCAATTAGAAAGGGCGGTCGCTTACTGGCTCAAATTTTAAATGAGTTAAGTGCAGCGGCAAAACCGGGGGTTTCCACCAGAGTTTTAGAAGATTTATTGGTTTCTAAAATTAAAACTCTGGGTGGTCGACCAGCTTTTAAAGATTATGATATGGGCGGTGGGGTAACATTTCCATCGGGCCTTTGTGCTTCTATCAATGATGAGGTGGTTCATGGAGCCGCTTTACCAGGCAGAATCTTAAAGTCTGGTGATATTATTGATTTAGATATCGGTATGGAGTGGCCAATTGATCCAGTTTTGCGGGCTGAACATGGTTTTCCTACAAATCCTCATTCTCCTTTAGGTGGGTATTTTACCGATATGTGTCGCACGGTTGCAGTTGGTAAGGTTAGCCAAAAAGCTCAAAATTTATTGAAAGTAACTAAGCGTTGCTTAGATATTGGCATTAAAAAGGCTCAACCAGGGAACACCTTAAATGATATTGGGACAGCGATTCAGCAATATGCTGAAGCGGCTGGTTATGGTGTGGTCCGAGATTTAGTCGGCCATGGAGTTGGTTATCTTGCCCACGAAGAGCCAAATGTTTTTAACTACGCGATTAGACCACATTCTAGAGAAAATGTAACCTTGAAACCGGGGATGGTAATTTGCATTGAACCGATGATTAATGAAGGGAGTTGGCAAGTAGAAGTAGCGGGGAATGATTATACGATTTTGACTGCAGACGGCTCCTTATCGGCTCATTTTGAGCACACTGTGGCGATTACTGAGCGCGGTCCAGAAATTCTTACCTTAGATTAACTTTAGAAATAATTCAACCTTAATTAAAGCGGGTTATGCTTAAATATTTAGGAATAGATTGGGGTGAAAAAAGAATTGGCTTAGCAACCGGAGATTCGGAGACTTATTTGGCTTTACCTTTTAAAACGGTTGCTAGTTTAGACGCTCTTTTGCAAGTTATCACCGAAGAAGAGATTGACGAGTTAGTTTTAGGAGTGCCTCTAAAAATGAGTCGTCCTGAAGATTCTCTCAATCCTGAGTTTTATGAATTTGCCTTGCAGTTGGCGTCTAAAAGTCGTCTCTTAATCCACCAAATGGACGAGCGTCTCAGTTCTTTAGGGGCAGACGCTTTAATTGGAAGTAAGAAAACGAAAGCTGGTCGCGACGAGATTGCCGCGGCCTTAATTTTACAAACTTACCTGGATCGGTTAGCAAGATAATATGGCCGAGACTCAGCGCAGTCGCGCCTTAGTGTTAAAAAGATTTCCTTGGCGCGACTATGATAGTCGCGTGGTTTTATATACGGAAGATTACGGAAAAAAGATTCTTAGCGCTCGAGGGACAAAAAAAATTAGTTCTAAGCTGGCTCCCCATCTGGAACCAATTACTCAAGTGGAACTCTTGATTTTAAATGGCCGTCAAGCTGCTTATGTTGGCAGTGCCCTGATGAGTGAAGGGTTCTTAAATTTGAAAAATAATCTCAACGCTCTTTATTACGCTGGTGCCGCGATAAATCTCTTTGATTCTTTGGTTAAAGAAAATTTAAGTGATCCAGAATTATTTAATTTTTTTAATACTTGGCTACTGAATTTAAATCAACAAGCTGATAATCTAACTCGGCCGGGAGGGGAAAGGTTGTATCAACATTTTGTTTCTCGTTTTTTAACTCTTTTAGGTTATGGGCCGAATTTTAGCCGTTGTGCTCTTTGTCAACAAACCTTAAAGCCGGGCGGAAATTATCTTTCCGGGCCCGACCGAGGCCTGATTTGCCCCCTTTGTCGTCAAAATTCCCATTTTTCAGGGACTTTGTGGCCAATTTCGGACAATGTTATTAAAATTTTTCGCCTCGCCTCTAAGGGGGATTCTTTGCCAGCTTTAGCAATAAAAAGCGAAGATTTAAAAGAATGGGGGCAGCTTAATAAAGTAATGTTAGATTTTATCTAAAAAAAGAGCTTTTTTTAGTAAGCCCCCCCCTCTTGACTTTTTCTTAAATATGTTCTATATTTAACCGGAGTAGCAAGAACCTTAAAATAAATAAAAATGAAAAAGATAAGGAGAATAATGATTGATTCCGGCATTGAAATTCTTATTAAGAGAAACAAAGGGCCACGGGCGGTGAAATATGTAATTATGGGTGAATGTGATGTGGTTATTTATTTTACGAGCGTTGAGGGGTATACTGATTTTTCAGCGATTGCGCGTCTTAGAAATATTTATCGAGAATTTCCCGGTCTCCGTTTGTACAAAAAAATTGGATCGGATATCTTTTCATTTTCCAATCGAACTGGATGCTTTCGGAGGATTCCAAAGAGAGAAAAGCGTTGTGCAAAAAAAGAAGTGCGGTTGCTTACTTAAAAGCGATTGTTTAAAACTAAGAAAATAGAGTCTAAAGAGACTCTTTTTTTTATTTAAAAATAGATTTGGGCTAATTTTATCCTCTATTTTGTTCTTGCTAAATCATCGCCAATGGGGTAGAATTTAAGGGTTATCTTTGCCGAAAATGGCGGAAACTAAAGACTTTTGAGGATTTTTAATTTTTATAAATATGTTAAGAACGCATACTTGCGGCGAACTAAATGCTGCTCAGGTTGGAGAAATAGTAACCTTAAGTGGTTGGGCAGCTAGTATTCGCAATCATGGTGGTTTAATTTTTATTAACCTTCGTGATCGTTACGGTTTTACCCAAATTATTATCGATCCGGCCAGTACTAGTCCGGAGCTAATTGCTTTAGCTGAAACCATTAAGCCGGAGTGGGTTTTGCAAGTTACCGGCCCAGTTCGCTTGCGAGGCGAGGGGCAGCTTAACTTAGACATCAAAACTGGCGAAATTGAAATTCCGGCCACGGCAATTAAGATTCTTGGTCGGTCCAAGCTTTTGCCATTTGAACTAAACGAAGATAAAACAGGTTTGGCTAATGAAGCTTTGCGTCTTAAGTATCGCTATTTAGATTTGCGGCGTCCAAAAATTCAAGAGATGTTGCGCACGAAAGATAAAATGATTACTTTGATTCGTGAGTATTTTCATGCTCATGATTTTACTGAAGTCCAAACACCGATTTTAGCTTTCTCCTCACCTGAGGGGGCGCGTGATTTTTTAATTCCTTCCCGTCTTCATCCTGGAAAATTTTACGCCTTACCACAAGCACCGCAACAGTTTAAACAACTCCTAATGGTTGGAGGACTTGATCGTTATTTTCAAATTGCTCCCTGTTTTCGTGATGAAGATCCTCGTCTAGACAGGCATTATGGCGAGTTTTATCAGTTAGATATGGAAATGAGTTTTGTTGAGCAGGATGATATTTTTAAGATGATGGAACCATTAATGAAAGAGCTAACCGAAAAACTGAGCGAGAAAAAATTGATTAATCTCTTACCTGATGGTCGTTTTCCCCAGATTTCTTGGCGGGAAGCCTTAGACAGATACGGCTCTGATAAACCAGACACGCGTTTTGGTTTAGAATTACAAGATGTTTCAGAGGCAGCGCTTAAAAGTGAATTCACTATTTTTGTTGAAGCCCTAAAAGCTAAGGGGGTAGTTAAAGCTTTAAAAATTCCTGGGGGAGCTAAATTTTCTCGTCGGGAAATTGATGAATTAATTGCCATTGCCAAAAAGCGTGGCGTCGGTGGTTTGGCTTATATTTTAAAGAGGGAAGAAGTGCTTAGCTCTTCTTTTACTAAAGCTGTTACTCCAGAAGCTTTAAGCTCGCTAGCCGAAACAGTGTCTTTGGCTGAAGGCGACTTAGTCTTTTTTGCGGCTGGTCCGTGGCGACCGATAGTTGAATCTTTAGGAGCGGTTCGTAACGAAGTTGGTCTTCGCCTAGGCCTTAAAGATAATTCTCTTGCCGCTTGGCTATGGATAGTTGATTTTCCAATGTATGATTACTCGGAACTTGAAGAGGGGCGCGTTGATTTTAGTCATAACCCATTTTCTATGCCCCAGGGTGGTCTAGAGGCGCTCCACTCTCAAGATCCTTTCGAGATTTTAGCTTTCCAGTTTGATTTAGTTTTAAACGGTTTTGAAGTTTCTTCTGGTGGTATTCGTAATCATGATCCAGAAATCATGTATGCCGCCTTTAAGGTTGCTGGTTACCAAAAAGAGGAGGTGGATTTAAAATTTGGAGCAATGATTAATGCTTTTTCTTACGGAGCACCACCTCATGGTGGTAATGCCCCAGGCATTGACCGAATTTTAATGGTCTTAAATGATTGGGATTCAATTCGCGATATCTACGCTTTTCCTAAAGATAATCAAGGTCGGGATTTAATGTCAGATGCTCCCGCTTCAGTTTCCGAAGCACAGTTGGATGAGTTGAATATAAAAATTAAGCCCTTAAAAAATGTTTAGTTTTTTCTTGGTTGCCCCGCTTTTAGTAATAAGCATATTAACTGTTTTTATAATCGGCGCTTTAGCTGATTATCGTAACTATAAATATATGAATAATTCTGCTAAGTACGTGTTCTATTATTTACTATCTTTGGTCGCCCTCGCCTTTACGGCTGTTTCGGTGGGCATGATTGCCTTTGGGATTATTACTGAAACCATAGCTTCGCCACTATCTTCAGCTTATGATCCGTCTTCGTCTTTTCGTTTTGCTATTTCATCATTAGCAATTGCGGCTCCGATTTTCTTTGTAATCCAGGGGTTTATTCTTAAGGGGCTGCGTAAAGGTGATTTACCCTTAGAATCTCCAGTTCGACGCTGGATGACTTATTTAATTTTATTTGTTTCCGCGGTCACAATTTTAGGAGTATTAATTGCTGTTCTAAATAATTTTTTATCAGGTGACTTTACCTGGCGTTTTATCCTACAAATGCTGACAGTTTTGTTTTTGGCGGGAATTATTTTCTCTTTCTATTTACTGGAAATTCGTCGCCATGATTCTAAAGAAGGCCTCCTTACTATTAAGATTTTCTTCTTTGCTTCACTACTGTTAGTAATCGCCGCTTTTGTTTCAGCTTGGTTTTTTATGGAGGCACCAGCAGTAACCCGAGCTAAAAAATTGGATAGTAAATTAGTAAATAGCATTAATTTAATAGAAAACTCGATTAACTCCTATCATCAAGAGTTTGGCGAATTGCCTAGTGATTTAAGCGTGTTAAAAAATAGCCGAACAGCTTATTTTAGCCCGCAAGATTTAGTTGACAGTGATACTGGCTTACCTTTGACTTATGAAATTATAGATGAAGGTAATTATAAATTATGTGCCACTTTCCGGACCGATACTGATAATACCGAGATTTACCAAGGTCATGTCTTCTATGGTCAGCCACACGGCGCCGGTTACCATTGTTTTGATTTAAAAGTTTGGGAATTAAAAAATTCGAACGCGATTGAAGAAAAGCGCTAAGCTTTATGCACGAAGTAAAACTGGAACAATTTACCGGTCCTTTAGGTTTGCTCTTGCGCCTGATTGAAAAAGAAGAGTTGGATATTACTGAATTATCATTAGCTAAAATTGCTGATAATTATGTTGATTATGTCCAAGCTAATAAAAATATCCCCGATGAGGAATTGGCCGATTTTCTAGTTTTAGCTGCTCGTTTACTGTATATAAAATCCAAGGCACTTTTGCCTTATTTAGTTTTTGATGACACCGAAGATAATGAAGATGATCTGGAGCGACAACTAAAGATGTATCAAGAGTTTGTCGCTGCCAGTGAAGTTTTAGCAGCCCTAATTGGCCGCAAAAAATTTCTCTTTGCTCCGTCAGCTCTTAATCGTAATTGGCGTCGGCGTAAAACTATCAAGCCTAAATTTGTTGCTCCTAAAAATTTAACA
>CAZERN010000004.1:18832-20000 GCA_964514675.1 uncultured Gammaproteobacteria bacterium
TTAGCTAAGCAGCATGAATTAGTTTTTGAACAAGACGGCTTATTCACGGAAATTCAGGTAGTCGCCATTAAACAATAATTTTTTATGAAACTTCAATCGATTTTAGAATCTCTATTATTTATTTCCAATCAGCCCTTATCGTTAAAGGAGCTAGCGAAGGCGGCCGATGCCGATATTTCAGAAACAAAAGAGACGCTTATTAAGTTGGGAAATGAATATCAGGAATCGGAACGCGGGTTTATCTTAGTTAACAACAATGATAAATATCAACTCACAACCGCTCCGCAAAACGCTGAAATAATTAGCCGTTTTCTAAAAGATGAAACTAGCGGGGAATTAACGCCAGCTAGTTTGGAGGCTTTAACTATTATTGCTTATCGCGGCCCTCTGCCGAAGGCGGAACTGGAAATGATTCGGGGAATTAACTGCAGTTTGATTTTGCGTAACCTTTTAATTAGAGGTTTAATTGAAGAATCTCAAGATAAGGCTTTAGGAGAAACAGTTTATTCGGTGACTTTAGACTTTTTGAAATATTTAGGTGTGAGCAGCCTCAGTGAATTGCCTGATTATGAAAAACTTCACGCTCGCAAACCTTTAAGCAGTCCGGCTGAAGAAGAAAGACTGGAAACGGATTTAGAAATTAAAATAAATTAAAAATGTACTTGCCCCTATTTATCAATTGTTTAGCGATTTTTTTATTTGCTGATTTTAACCAGCCTCAGCAGGTAGTTGCTGCTTATCAAGATTGTCGTGAGGTGGCCACGGCTGAACATTTTTTGCCGGCCAATCCTGATAAAAAGAGATTTGCAAAAGACGAAGCTGCTCCTGATCCTAATATTTCTGCGCCGACTGGTGTGGTGATGCTTAGCGAAGATAATTCTTTTTTATTTCTCAAAGAAGCATCAGTGGCGCGACCAATTGCTAGTTTAACAAAACTCATGACGGCCATCGTCTTTTTAGATAATAATCCTGGTTTTGACCTTGAATATAAAATCACTCCCGATGATTATGTAGTTGGTGGTAAGATTAATTTCTGGAGCGGCGACACGGTGACTATCTCTGACCTTTTTAAGTCAGCTTTGGTCGGTTCTGATAACGTTGCCACTCTAGCTTTAGCTCATTCTACTGGTTTATCAGAAGAGTCCTTTGTGGCGGAAATGAACAATCG
>CAZERN010000005.1:0-3880 GCA_964514675.1 uncultured Gammaproteobacteria bacterium
GTTGACATCGTAGAGGTCTGCAGTTCGAGTCTGCACGGGCCCACCGCAATTTTTTATTATGCTCAACAATCTATTCAACAAACCTAGTCAAGCAACGATTCAAGAAAATAGTCGCCCGACAATTAATGACTGGTCTAATGATCAGGATAATGATTATCAGTTGGCTATTGATGTTTATCAAACCCCCAGCCAAGTAATCATCAGGGCAATTGTCCCTGGCGCTGAACCTGAAGATTTAAAAATTTCTTTACACAACGACCTCTTGACGATTAAATACCAAAAAACTGACGACCAAGAAGTCCCAGAAGAAGATTATTTTTATAGAGAGTGTTTTTTTGGCCATTGCCACCGCTCTTTAATTCTACCAGCTGAAGTTGATAATCGAGAAATAAGCGCTAATGTTGAAAATGGGATTCTCACCATCGCCTTAAATCGTTTAAATCACGAACAAGATCTTGATCAAGAAATTGAAATTGTTTATTAATTACTAATATGAGTAATCCTGATTTCTCTGAACTCCTAGACAATCAAACAGCTGATGAAGAAAATTTTTCTCCAAAAGATTTAATTAATCAACTATTGACTGCCTAGTGACAAACAATCAAATATGAAAAAATTAGAAAAACTACCGCCAAAGAAAAAAACTCTTATCTTCTTGGGGGTTTTTTTGTTAGCCCTTTTAATTGTGACTGGAATTTCTTTTTTTGCTTGGCAATCTCAAGCCAATAAAATAAACCCTGGCACAATGGTGGGCAATATTACTGTTGGCAAAAAATCTTTAGAAGAAGCCCGGTCTTTAATTGAAAAAGAATTGCAAAACTGGGAACAGCGTGGGTTAGTGGCGCGCCATAATGATACTCGGTTAGTCATCCCTGCCGCCGCTCAGTTTAATGTTGAGGCCAGCTTACCAATTTTTATTTGGCAACGAGAAGAAATTGATCAATTTTTGATTGAAAATTTAAGTGCTAAATCATGGCGCCAATATTTAATAAGTTACTTCAACTCCGCCCGTCTAGATCTTCCTTACAAACTGGACGAAGAATTATTTAAAAAATATTTAACGGATAACTTAAGTGAGCTTAGTATTCCTCCTCAAGATGCAAGCTTTATGATTCGTGAAGATTTAGGAGGAAAGTGGGAGTTTGTTGTTTTACCAGAACGCATCGGCCGACAAATAAATTTTGATTTAGCCCTAAAGACTATTCACCAAAATTTAACCAATTTAAGCAACGAAGAAATAGTTTTATTTACCGAAACAGTTCGTCCAAAAATTTATACTACCGATTTGGAAGGTTTAAGCGCGGAGGCTGAGGCTTTAGCTGAGAGAGGTTCGCTAACTTTAATAATGCCAACGGAAATTAAAAACGCTACCAGCACCTGGGTGATATCAACTAGTACAGTCGCCAGCTGGATTGTTCCTCAATTTAAAGATGGTGCTTCGACAATAGATTTAGATTCTGAAAAAATTGAAACCTATTTAAATGAGCAGATAGCTCCCGAAATTAATCACGAACCACAAGCACCGCGTTATGAACTTGAAGAAAAGCGCCTGACCGGATGGTCTCCGGCGGCAATTGGAAAAAAATTAAATACTACCACTAGCGCGAAAACTATTCGTGAAAATTATTTAGAAAAAAATATTACCGAAGCCCAATTAAGCGTAGACCTACTTCTTCCCGAAATAAAAAGTGGCGACAACCCTCTAAAAATTGAGGAGGTGGTTGGAGTTGGTCACTCAAATTTTGTTGGTTCTTCTAAAAATAGACGACACAATATTAAAGTCGGTGCTGATGTTTTACATGGCCTCTTAATTGCCCCCGGCGAAGAGTTTTCCCTAATTAAATCGCTCGGTGACATGGACGCCAGTGCTGGTTACTTGCCAGAATATGTAATCAAAGGAGACAAAACGGTGCTTGAATATGGCGGCGGCCTCTGCCAAGTAGCAACCACTATTTTTAGATCTGCGCTTGGCACTGGACTGCCTATCACAATGCGCCAGAATCATTCCTACCGGGTAAGCTACTACGAGCCAGCTGGCATGGATGCCACTATTTACGACCCCTTGCCAGATGTCCGCTTCATTAATGACACCCCTGATTATTTATTAATTCAGGCGCGGATTGAAGGCGATAATCTTTATTTCGATTTTTGGGGAAAATCGGATGGACGCCAGGCAACAACTACAACACCAGTAATCTTCAATATCGTTAAACCAGCTCCGACAAAAATTATTGAAACAACTGATCTTAAACCAGGAGAGAGAAGGTGCACCGAAAGCTCGCACAACGGCGCCGACACTTATTTTGATTACACTGTAATTTATCCCGATGGCGAGGAAAAAGTTGAACGCTTTAAATCTCATTATGTCCCTTGGCAAGCCGTTTGTTTAGTGGGCGCAGAGCCAGAAGAGGAAGGGGTTGAAGGAGGAACGGAAACAAAAACAGAAGAAGCAGCTGATGATTCCGAAAATGCAGCCAGTTCTACCCCAGAAACAAACCTTTAGATTGAATACAGAAAAGCGCCCCTCAAGAGGGCGCTTTGATTTTAAAAAGATCGACTCAAACGGGCAGGCAAGAAAATCTCTTCTAGAAATCCCCGAGCCTATGACAGAATACCGTTTTCGATATTCTCTCACAGGCCCAAAAAACCCTAGTAAGAAAATCCCCATGCTTGTCGTGCCTAACCCGTTTCAATCGACCTTAGTCAACAACTGAATTGCTAACGATTCAATATATCACACTGACAATTCTTTGTCAAGCCCCTAACAAGTACCAATTTTGCTAGGGGTTTATTTTTAGATAAATTTCCTTATTATTAGCAAAAACATTAATAGTCCCAAGTTCATCTGTACGCAAGATATCCCCAGCCACCTTTTGAAGCCTTTTTAAAACCTCTGAGCGCGGATGAGAAAATTTATTATTCTCCCCAACTGAGATGATGGCAATGCTTGGCCTAACTGTTTTTAAAAATTTTTCCTGACTCGCTGTAAGCGAACCATGGTGGCCAACCTTTAAAAGATCATAAGAGCCTAAACCTTCGGCCAATAAATTATTTTCAATCGCTTCTCCGGCGTCACCCATAAATAAAAATTTACGCTCCCCGCACACCAACTCACTCACCAAAGACTGATCATTTACATCTTTACTAACAACCGCGCTTAAAATATTAACTCGACAATACTTTCCTAAAGGAAAAGAGCTTGGTGCTGTAACCTTATACTTCTTAATTTTATCTTTTCTCAAATTACCAAACCATTCCTTTACAAAACTGTTATCTTCAGACACTTCCCCAGATATTACCTGAGTGAGACGATAACGATTACTAAGCTCGATTAAACCGAAAAGGTGATCATCATGTTCATGTGTCAATAAGACAAAATCGAGATGCCGATGCCACCAGGGTAAAGCAGCGCTAATTTCCGAAAAAAGAGTTTTGTCAGGACCCCCATCAATTAATAAAGTTTTCTTGTCTGCGGTCACAATTAAAATTGCATCCCCTTGCCCGACCGAAAAGAAAGAAATTTTTACCGAGCCGGACGGCGGATAAAGCAAAGACTGATTAAAAAAATTAATACCTGCCAGAAGAAAAAGAATAACAATAACAAAAAAGCGCTTCATCGCCTTAGCCTAACACAAGTGTAATCAATTTTTCCTCAACTACAAAAAACGCCCAGAAACTGGACGATTTTTGTATAATTTTTAAATGGTTCAAAAAAGAATTATTTTCTCTTCTTCGGAGCAGCTTTCTTGGCAACTTTTTTAGGAGCTGCTTTCTTGGCCACCTTTTTAACCACCTTCTTTGCCGCTACCTTTTTAGGAGCAACTTTCTTGGCAACTTTTTTAACTACTTTTTTTGCCGCTGCTTTTTTAGGAGCTGCTTT
>CAZERN010000005.1:3980-18498 GCA_964514675.1 uncultured Gammaproteobacteria bacterium
TCTTGGCAACTTTTTTAACTACTTTTTTTGCCGCTGCTTTTTTAGGAGCTGCTTTTTTAGGAGCTGCTTTCTTGGCCACCTTTTTAACAACCTTCTTTGCCGCTACCTTTTTAGGAGCAACTTTCTTGGCAACTTTTTTAACTACTTTTTTTGCCGCTGCTTTTTTAGGAGCAACTTTCTTGGCAACTTTTTTAGCTTTTTTCTTTGCTGGCATATTTTCACCTCCTTTCAATTGAAACTAATTTAAAATTTTTTAGAAAAAATTATATCGACCATCAAACTTAATTTAATTATACTCCGAGATGAAAACGATAGCAATAGTTTTTTACTTTTTTAAACCTTCAAAAAAATATTTTTCTAATTCCGAAATTTTAATTCTCTCTTGGGTCATCGTATCGCGATCGCGAACCGTAACTGACTCATCATCTAAACTATCAAAATCAACAGTCACACAAAAAGGCGTGCCAATTTCATCTTGACGCCGATAGCGTTTACCCACATTACCATTGTCGTCAAACTCGCAAGAAAATTTTAAGCGTAAATTTTCATAAACCTTTCTAGCAACGGTTACTAGTTCTGGTTTATTTTTTAAGAGCGGGAAAACAGCAATTGTCACCGGCGCTAAATCAACTGGCAACTTTAAAACTATTCTGGTTTCTTTTTCAGAAATATTTTCTTCACAGTAAGCCGACAACAAAGTGACTAAGAAGCAACGGTCTAAACCAAAACTCGGCTCTAAAACATGCGGGGTTAAACGACGATTAGAGGTAGCATCAAAATACTCCAACTTCTCATTAGAAAATTCCGTGTGCTGTTTTAAATCAAAATCACCACGATGAGCCAAGCCGCATAATTCTTTGAAGCCCCCAAAAGGCATATCATATTCTAAATCAATCGTTTTTTGGGAATAATGCGACAACTTCTCCTTAGGGTGCTCATAGCGACGAATTTTTTCAGGGTTAATGCCAAGGTCATCAATAAAGAAACTTTCCTGCTCTTTTAAAAGTTCATCAAAAATCGGCTGCCAATCTTTTTCTGGATCAATAAAATATTCCAATTCCATCTGCTCAAATTCTCGAGTTCGAAAAATAAAGTTACCAACAATAATCTCATTGCGAAAAGCTTTACCAATTTGAGCGACGCCAAAAGGTAATTTCGGACGCATAACATCAACAACGTTTTTAAATTCAGCAAAAATTGCCCCGGCCGTTTCTGGGCGCAAGTAGACTGGCTCCTCAACTCCATTCATTTCAGTTTTAAACATCATGTTGAAAAATCTGGCGGCACTCCATTTTTTTGCTCCACAAGCCGGACAAGAAATTTCTGGCAAAGCTTTATTTAAAGCATCTAAATCACCTTCCAAATCTTGGCCAATAGCTTCCTCTACTAAATGATCGGCTCGCCAACGCTTCCGACATTTTTTACAATCAACCATTGCATCATTAAAGCCACCTATATGACCACTGGCTTCCCAGAGACGTGATGGTAAAATAATTGGACCATCAAGGCCGTAAACCTCATCCCGATTTGAGACGAAACGATCCCACCACTGTTTTTTTATTTTATTCTTTAAAGTGACTCCATAAGGACCATAGCTATAAGAGCCAGACAAGCCGCCATAAATTTCTCCGGCTGGGAAAACAAATCCTCGCCGCTTACAAAGAGAAACAATTTTTTCCATTAAATCATTATTATTTTCTGACATATTACATTTCTTCTAAATAAATAAGTCCTAACAAATTAAAACCGTTTTTTAAAACCTGACTAAAAGAACGTACTAGTTGCAAGCGCCCCGACGCCACTGCTGGGGCCGCCTTTAAAATTGGCCGCTGCTGATAATAATCATTAAAAACTTGAGCGAGTTCAAATAAATAACGAGCAATTACTGAGGGGTCGCGATCAGTTGCCGCTTTAGCTAGTGCTTCGGGATAGCGTTCTAACTTTAAAGCAAAGACGAGCTCAGGCTCTTCATAATTTGGTATCTGGACAGAATCTGAAAAATTATTACCCTTAGTTAATAAACTAGAAGCTCGCGCACCAGTGTATTGTAAATAAGCGGCCGTGTAACCATCGAAACGCAAAGACTCGGCAATATCAAAAGTGATAATCTTATCAGCCGCAATTTTAATCATTTCAAATTTCAAAGCACTGACCGCTAAAGAACGGGCCGTGTTAGCAACCTTATCCTTATTCCAATCCTCGTGACGCTTTTCAATCTCTTGGCGCGCTCGCGTTTCCGCCTCATTTAAAACTTCTTGAAAAGTAATGACATTGCCGGTGCGGGAAGACATCATCCCATTCTTTAAAGTTAAAAAATCATAACCTAAGTGAGTCATCTTTTCCTGGTGACCCATTCGTCGCAGAATCGCAAACAGCTGTTGAAAATATAAACCTTGACGGACATCAACAACATAAATTGATTCTACCAAATCATATTTGGAAAACTTGGCTGAGGCTAAGGCTAAATCAGCGACCGCATAAAGCGCCGTTCCATCTGAACGAATAATTGGCAAAACCCCTAGGTTTTCCGCCTCTAAATCAGCAATTACCGCCCCTTCACTATTTTTCAAAATGCCACTAGCTAATAGTTCATCTTTTATCTTAAGGCCGTGACCAATAAAATCGCTTTCGTAAAAAGTATCCTTAAAACGAATATTCAAAATCTCGTAAACACTAGCAAAATAATCAATACTCCATTGTCTGGTTTTTTGCCATAACTCATAAACTTCTCCTTGGCGGCTCTCAATCGCCTTCATAATTTCGCTCACCTCTTTTTTAGCTTGTTCATCTTCACCAATCAATTGGACCGATTCAGCATAACAACGACCCAACAAATACCCTTTTGGTTCAGTCGCTAGGGCATATTTTTCCTGACGCTGCCAATTCCAAATTGTTTTAGCCGTATGTACGCCAAAATCATTAATATAAGAAACCGGGATAACATTTTCTCCAGATGCAGCCAGAATTTTAGCGACAGCGTCTCCATAAGAGATGTTGCGCAGATGACCAACGTGTAATTCTTTGTGAGTGTTCCCATTAGAATACTCAATCATTACTGCCGCAGTTGAATTTTTAGGCAGAGAACCAAAATCATCCCCCGCTTTAATTATTTCGGCATTTGCCTCGGAAACAAAAATATCTGAATTTAAAAAGAAATTTAAATAAGGGCCAACCGGGCGAACCTCTCTAATGATGGTTGCTAATTTTTTAGAGTTATTTAACTCCGCTGCCAGCTTAACAGCCAAAAGAGGAGCCGCCTCTTTTCGTTTTGCCGCCTCATTAAATAAGGGCCAACTAAGGTGGCCCAGCTTCGTTTCGGGAGGATAAACAAAATCAGTCGTCTGACAATTAAGACTTTCTGCTAATAACTGTTTTACTTTTTCTAAATAAGTCATAAAAGATAAATCTGCCCACAAAAGCATCAGGAGCAACAACTTGGAATACTCCCGTTAAATATGCTACAATGTTAACAAATCTGCAAGTGTTTTTCAATCTTTAAGCACTAGCTCAAAACTTTGTTTTTTTGTTAAATTTTAAAAATATTTTTTAACCCTATGCATATCCACCGACCCATCCTAAGCGCTGCTTGGCGCTTAGCAGTTAGCCGAAAAAAACTTTGGATTTTTGGCTTCTTTGCCCTCTTAGTTTTTGTTGGTGGCGAATACCAAATCATTAACCAATCTCTTAATGGTGGTTTGGGGGCGAATATTTACGAACGCCTACTAACCAACGCCAGCATTTCCCCTGAACTCTGGCCCGCCCTACTTAAAGCCTTAAGTGTTGACTGGCAAACCAGCTTGGCAGTTATTCTTTTAATTCTTCTAGTTTGCGGACTCTTATTTGTAGTTTTATGGTTATCAGTTAAATCTCAAATTGCCTTAATCCGTTGGACAAAAAAAGATCGTCTCGGTGAAAGTGAAGATGAAATCAGCTTATGGGAAGCTTTTACTACTAAAGATGGTCGCTTTTGGCGCGTCCTAGCCACCAGCGTTTTTGTAGAGATTACTATTTTTGCAGCTAGTGTTTTCTTAAGTATTCCTTTAGTTTTTCTGTATTTTAAAGATTCCCTTTGGGCTGTAGCTGCCTACACTCTCTTTTTCTTAATTCTAATTCCAGTTACCCTCTCTTTCTCTCTTTTAGCGAAGTACGCAATGGCTGAAATAGTTCTAGAAAAGAAAGGTTTTACTGCCGGCGTAATTAAAGCTTGGAGTTTATTTAAAAACAACTGGCTAGTAAGTTTGGAAATGGCCTTAATTCTTTTCTTTATCAACTTTACTGTTAGCCTTATCACTATTTTTATTCTCGCTTTTGTCGCCTTGCCAATTATGTTAACACTGATACTTTTTGGTTTTACCGCCCCTCTAATTATAGTGGTTTTAGTTTCTTTTTTACTTCTAGCTTTAGTCGCCTCCTTCCTGATGACCTTCCAAACCGCAGCTTGGACTAATCTCTATCTAGAAATTAAGAACCATAACGTTGTTGCTAAAATCGAGCGCATTCTAAAGGCTAAACCTAAAAAGGCAAGAACCTCTCCTAAAACAAAGGCGGCGGCGGTCCCTAAAAAAACTCTTAGTAAACTAGCTCCTAAAAAACCTCGCTCGAAGGCAAAAAAAGCGAATCCAAAAAAAAATTCTTAAATTATGAGCCTCAGCTCAATTGACAACCTAATCACCGACGAAGAGCCGGAAGAGGGTTCGGTTTTAGATAAATTCTCTCACAAGCAAAAAGAAATTAAGGCTCGAGAGATTGAACGCGAATCCGAACGACAAGCCAAACTTCTCGGACTTCCTTATATTAACTTAAATGGTTTTCCTATTAGCGGTGAAGCCTTAAGCTTAATAGAGGAACTAAAAGCCAGGGACTTAAGTCTGGTTTGCTTTTATTATGATGGCAAGAATTTTAGGCTTGCAACCACTAGCCCCACTGAAGAGGTAAATAATTTTTTAAAGGAACTTGAAAAAAAACTATACGCTGAGGGAAATTTGTTTTTTATTTCAGAAAATAGCCTCACTTATGCAATTAGTTTATATAAAAATCTCCCTAAAGTAATTCCTTATAAGGGGACCGTGGAAATTAGCCCACAAAAATTAATAGAATTTCAAGCCGATTTAGCCGATTATCGCAAATTAAACGAACGTGTTAATGAGGTGAATATCAGTGATGTTGTTACTTTAATTCTGGCAGCGGCAATCCGTTCTGAGTCTAGCGATATTCATATTGAAGCTGAAGCAAAAGGAGTCGTGATTCGACTGAGGATTGATGGCGTTTTACACGAAGCAGCAACTATTACCAACGACAAATGGCAACGAATTGTTACCCGTCTAAAAATTCTAGCCAAGGTAAAGATTAATATCACCAAGCAGCCTCAAGATGGCCGATTTAGTGTCCGCCTGGATGATAATAAAATTGATATCCGTTCCTCTTTTCTTCCTACTTCTTTTGGAGAAAGCGTGGTTCTGCGTTTATTAGATTCTTCAGCTCAATCACTTTCTTTTGAACGCTTAGGCTTAAGGCCGGAAAATTTAAAAATACTCCAAGAACAAATCAAAAAGCCTAATGGCATGATTTTAACAACCGGTCCTACTGGTTCCGGAAAAACCACCACTCTTTATGCGATTTTAAATAAATTAAATCGCCCTGATGTAAAGATTATTACTCTAGAAAATCCGATTGAGTATCAGTTGCCTGGCATTAATCAGAGTCAAATTTCCGAGGACAAGGGGTATACTTTTTCTGAAGCCTTACGCTCAGTTTTACGCCAAGACCCTAATATTTTAATGATTGGAGAAATTCGTGACTCAGAAACAGCAAAAATCGCTTTACAATCTTCAATTACTGGCCATTTAGTCCTTTCGACTATACACACCAATGACGCCTCTGGCGTTATTCCTCGTTTATTGGATTTGGGAGCCGAACCCTACCTTTTACCACCCGCTTTAAATGTTGTAGTTGGCCAGCGCCTGGTTCGTCGCCTCTGCCCGCATTGTCGCCAAGCTCATGATTTAGATGGTGCCGAAAAAGAACAAATTAATAAAATAATTGGCGTTATTTCTCCGAAATCAGGAGTAAGTTTGCCAGACAAACTTCCGCCTCTTTGGAAAGCAGGCGAAGGCTGCGAACATTGTAGCTACACGGGCTATCGAGGACGAATCGGAATTTACGAATTGTTTACAATGGATGAAAAGTTAAAGCAGCTGACAATTGACCGAGCGCCGTCTTTTAAAATTCTCCAACAGGCAATTGAGAATGGAATGATTACGATGCTCCAAGATGGAATTTTAAAATGCTTTGAAGGGATTACTTCGGTCGCTGAAGTTTACCGGGTTATTGGTGATTTTGATTACATCAATGAGCTCTACGACATTGTCATTTCTCAAACTATTGGAAGAGGCTTGGTAATTAGAGAAGAGGACTTAAAAAAAGCTAAAGAAGCTTCGAGTGATATTTCAGAGCTCTCCGAACGGGCAAAAATCATCTCTCCCCGAGAAATTGTTAATTTAATTATGTCGCTAGCAATCATTAAAGACGCCGGCGATGTCCACATTGAGCCAACCGATAATTTAGTAAAGGTCCGTTTCAGAATTGATGGCGTTTTACATGATATTATCAATCTTCCTAAAACCTCTTACTTGCCAGTCCTGGGGGAAATGAAAATTTTAGCCGGGTTTGCGACTAATATTAGGCGAGCCGCTCTTGATGGTCGCTTCAGCTTACATCTGCCTAAACAAAAAATGGATTGTCGTATTTCCATCATTTCTGGGGGCTACGGCGAAACAATTGTTATCCGCCTATTATCAGCAGCAGCAGTTAGTTTGGATTTAAAAAATCTTGGCGTTACCGGACCGTCTTTTTCGTCTCTTCAAAAGGCTATGCGAAAAACCAAAGGCATCATCATTACTACTGGACCAACTGGATCAGGAAAAACAACAACCTTATACGCGATTTTAAATAAACTAAACCGACCCGACATTAAAATTATTACCATTGAAGATCCAATTGAATATCAATTAGCCGGTACAATTCAAACCCAAATTAACACCGAACAAGGCTATACTTTTGCCTCAGCAATGCGTTCTCTGTTGCGCCAAAATCCAAACATCATGATGATTGGCGAAATCCGCGATACCGAAACAGCGAAGATTTCCATTGAAGCGGCCTCGACTGGACATTTAGTTTTATCAACTATTCATGCTAACTCAGCCGCCGGAGCAATTTCTCGTTTTTCGGGCTTAGGAGTTGAACGTCAAGCGCTGGCCAATACCCTGGAATTTTCTATTGGCCAAAGATTGGTTCGCTGCCTCTGCCCATATTGCCGACAAAAGGCCACCGTCGATGATGATACCCTTAGTCGTGTCCGGAGTATTTTATTGCAAGTCAAAAACCCTGAGATTAAAATTCCTAAAGATTTAGTTTTCTATACTGCGCCTGGTTGTGACAAATGCAATCAAATCGGCTATAAAGGACGAGTGGGAATTTACGAAACAATTACTGCCACCCCGTCAATTATGAAATTGATTCAAAGTGATTTAGTAACTGACTACGAAATTGAACAAGCCGCTATTACTGAAGGCATGGTCCCGATTATAATCGATGGTTTATTAAAAGCTTTAAATGGCGAAACAAGCCTGGATGAAGTTTTTCGAGTAATTTAATTTATGACAAACAAAAATTTTTTTAAGAGTTTAATTGATGATTATAGTCGCCAATCAAAATCACGACGAGCGATTATTGCTGCCTCTTCGCCAGTTTTATTTGAAGCAAAAACTGCAATTTTCTCTCTCCACCGCGATGAACTGGAAAAAGCCCATGAGAGCTTAGAGAGAGCAACTGCTACCCTAAAGACACTCCAAAGCGATTATTCTCTAACTCGCTTAGAAGAAGAGGGGGCATACAAGGCGGCTGTTGAAGAATTTACTGAAGCCTCTTTTTTAGAACAAGTCATTTTGGAAAAAACTCTTAGTGCGAACTTAGAAATAAGCCTAAGCTATGAAGCTTATTTAGGAGGATTATGCGATTTAGTCGGCGAATTAGTTCGTTTAGCAACTAATCGAGCGGCGGCCGGGCAATTAGAGGCCCCGGCTAAATTAAAAATTATCGCCGCCGAGGTGTTAGCAATTCTGGCACCAGCAAATTTTACCGGCTACCTAAGAACAAAGTATGATCAGGCCAATAGCCATTTGCGTAAATTAGAACAAATGGCCTACGAAATTCGTTTACGCCAAAATGCATGAGTTTAATTGCTATCTTTTCTGATGTTCACGACAATCTAAACAATTTAGACTTATTCTTATCTAAGGCCCGCGCTCAAAAGGTTGCGGCCCTTATTTTTGCCGGCGATTTAACAAGTGCCGAGACTTTAAATTATTTAAGTTCTAGATGGGAAAAACCAATTTACCTAGTAAGCGGTAATGCTGATTTTTTTAGGGCTACTGATTGTAAAAAACATTCACAGCTTGTTTATGGGGTTGACTACCTAGACTTTAGTTACGAAAATTTTCACTTTCTAGTCGCCCATAAGCCAACTGATTTAAAAAAAATTTTAACGCTTAACTCTGCTTACGATTTTGCTTTTTACGGGCACACTCACACGCCTTGGATTAAAAATGAGAACGGTGTAATTATTGCCAACCCCGGAAATCTAAAAGATGGCTTCGGCCAAGCAACTTACGCACTCTTAGATGCTAAAAATGGACACCTGGAATTAAAAAGATTAACCGACTAGAAAAACAGCTCCCGCTGGGAGCTGTTTTTTTTATTTCATTTGCTTTAGACATTTTCCCGTATAACTTCCTTTTATCTTAGCTACTTCCTTAGGGGTTCCGGCAGCTACTAAATAACCACCCCTCTTTCCACCCTCCGGGCCTAAGTCGATTAACCAGTCGCAGGTTTTAATCAAATCTAAATTATGTTCAATTACCAAAACAGTATTCCCTTGCTCGACCAAAAGATTAAGAACTTTTAATAAACGGTCGATATCAGCAAAATGAAGACCGGTTGTCGGCTCGTCTAAAATATAAAGAGTTCGTCCGGTTGAGCGCCTAGCTAACTCCGTTGCCAATTTAATGCGCTGTGCCTCTCCGCCAGAAAAAGTCGTAGCGGCTTGACCTAATTTTATATAACCTAAACCAACCTCATCTAAAATTTTTAACTTGTGATACAAAGCGCTTTGATCCCGAAAAAAGAGGAGTGCTTCTTTAACTGTTAAGTTAAGTACTTCGAAAATATTCTTCCCTTGATATTTAACGGCTAAAACTTTTGTTTTAAAACGCTGGCCACCGCAAACATCACAACTTAAATAAACATCGGCTAAAAATTGCATCTCTACTTTTATTACCCCATCGCCTCGACAAGTCTCACAACGACCACCGGGGACATTAAAAGAAAAATCACCTGCACTCAAGCCTCGAGTTCTGGCTTCTGGAAGATTGGCATACAAATCACGGATATAACTGAAAATACCTGTATAAGTCGCTGGATTAGATCGGGGCGTGCGCCCAATCGGCGACTGATCAATATCAATTACTTTATCAATGTTTTCCAAGCCCACTATTTTTTGACATTTCCCTGGGTTCTCTTTGGCACGATAAAAATACCGACTTAAAGACTTGGCTAAAATATCGTTCATCAATGTTGATTTTCCAGATCCAGAAACACCCGTGATGGCCACTAATTTACCCAAGGGCAAACTAATATCAATATTCTTTAAATTATGCTCACTGGCTCCAATTATTTTTAAAAACTTACCTGTTCCTGGATGCTCACGACCACGCTGCTGAATCTTTTTTCGGCCAGATAAATAATCGCCGGTTAAAGATTTCTGACAATTAACAATTTCAGCCGGCAGACCGGCATAAATAATTTCACCGCCATATTCACCAGCGCCAGGGCCAATGTCAATTAAATAATCGGCGGCGCGCATCATGCTAGAATCATGCTCTACAACAATAACCGTATTCCCGTTATCACGTAAATTCTTTAAAATTTCAATCAACTGCTGATTATCTCGTTCGTGCAAACCAATTGATGGCTCATCTAAAATATAAATTACTCCACTTAAGCCTGTGCCCGCTTGAGTAGCTAATCTTAACCGCTGGGCTTCGCCTCCGGAAAGAGTAGCCGCGCCGCGCGACAAACTTAAGTAGCCTAAACCAACATGCTTCAAAAATTTTACCTTTTTCAGAACCTCTTCTAAAATCGGTTTTGTAACAGCCGTTAATCCAGCTTTAGCAGTAAACCATTTCTGAAGTAACTCTTCAAAGGAGTCTAAATCTAGATTAGTTAAATCAGCTAAATTATAATTATGAAATTTCACCGCCAAAACCTCTGGCTTTAGGCGTGCCCCTTTACAAATACGACACTCAAAAGAAAGCATTGCTTTCTCGAGTTCCTGCTTAACAAAATTAGAGCGGGTTGACTGATAGCGCTCATTTAAATAATTAATTAATCCATCAAAGTAGTTATCCCCATTTAATAAAGCCTTTTTCTGGCTCTCTCCTAAATCTTTAATCTCGGTATCTAATGTAAAACCATGACGGCTAGCCAAAGCTGACAACTCCTTCATTAGCTCTTGTTGTCGATTAGAATTATTAAAAGGCAAAACTTTAATTGCCCCTTGAGCCAAACTTAGCTTTTGATTAAAGACTAAACTTTCTTCCACTAACAATTCCGTTCCCAAACCTGTACAAGCTGAACAAGCGCCGGCAGTGGAATTAAAAGAAAAATCGCGTGCCTCTAGGGGTAGGCGGCAATAACCGCAGTGAGGGCATTCCCAGCCACCATTTACTTTGATTGCTTCAGGACTATCTTTTTGACATTTAATCTTTTTCAACCTTGCTCCGCAAGCGGGGCAAAAAGGCTGACCAGCACGGGCATAAAGCAAACGAAGATAATCATAAATCTCCGTGATTGTCCCCACTGTAGAGCGTGGGTTGTTACCGATAGTGCGCTGATCGATAGAGATTGCTGGCGACAAACCTTCAATAATATCAACCTCTGGACGATCACTAAGATCTATAAACTGGCGCGCGTAAGAAGATAAAGATTCGACATAACGCCGCTGCCCTTCCGCATAAATAGTGTCAAAGGCAAGAGATGACTTACCTGAACCAGATAGGCCGGTAATCACCACTAACTGATTGCGCGGAATAGTCAGACTTAAATTTTTTAAATTATTAGCGCGTGCTCCTTTTATTTTGATAAAATCAACTGCCATAAAGCCAGAAAATTAAAAAATTATTAGCCTATATTATAAATGAAAACAACTAATAAGACAAGGGGGGATAAGCCAAAAAAACGGGCTTTTGGCCCGTTTTTTTAAGCATCACTATTAAAAGAGTGGTTCAAAAAATTTTATTATCCCTAAAAACAAACGATTCCACCACTTTATCTTTTTCTTTTTATAAATGAAAGGAGTAGACGTTTTTTTCCAATCATCAAAAATTTTTAATAAATCATTTAAAGGGGCTTTTTGAGAAAAGAAAACCCCCACTTCAAAATTTAAACCAAAAGACAAAATATCTAAATTCTGCGAACCAACTACCGCCTCTCGGTTATCAATAATCATGAATTTAGAATGATTCATAACCGGTAAAAAATAACATTTTGCGCCCAGAATGCTTAGACGAGTAGCATTTAAATAATTAACTCTATTTAAAAAAGAATAATCCGTATTTTTAGGAATTAAAATTTCTACCCGGACACCACGCGCTAAAGCGCCATCAATAAGAGCTAATAACCAACGAGGTGGAGCCAAATAAGGCGAAGCCATTTTTACACTTTTCTGGGCGCTGGAAATTTTTTCTCGATAATAACTATCTAAATAATAAGTCTTACGCGAACGCGGCCAATTATCAACCAGCCAAGCCTTAATTTTTCGAGATAAGGCTTTCTCTGAATAATTCAGAATATCCAGGTCTTTTCCTCCAGAAATTTTATAAGTATAAGCGAAGCTTTTCATAATCGGCTTAACCACCGCCCCGGAAACCCGCATTGTTAAATCATTCCACTGCTGCGTATTCTTTTTAATATTGGCGCCACCAACAAAAGCCAATTTCTTATCGATAATTAATATTTTTCGATGACTGCGATAAAGGAAGTGGCTGAAAAAATGCAGGTCGACGCCCGCATTTTTTAATCTTTTTATTGCTTCTTTTGATAGATTGCGACTCCCAAAAGCATCTAAAACCATAGCCACCTTAACTCCAGACTCTGCCTTAGATACCAGTAAACCAATAAAATCATGAGTCTTAACTGTATCTCCTAAAAAAATATACATCTCTAAAAAAATAGACTCCTGAGCCTTAATAATTGCTTGGTACATTCCCGACCAAACACTCATTGATTTTGTGTAAAAACGATAAGTCATTAATTAGCCAAAAGGCGTTTAATTTTAGGAACCTGTTTCTTCGTAGCGAGATAGCCAATAGCAACCATGTTATCTAAGTTTTCTTTGTTAAGAAGTTTTCGTGGACCTTGATCAACAAAAGCGGAGAGATCAGGACTAACCACTATATCAGCTCCCTGAATTGAGCGCTGCGCCAAATGATAGAGGGCAATTCGCGAGCTCCGCAGGGCAGTTTTTACCAAATTAAACTCTTTATTAATGAATTCGTGATGATGATAGAGATTAACAGCCAGAACTATATCGGCTCCAGATTCTTTTAAGGTTTTAACAGGTACGGGGTCACTTAAACCACCATCAACAAAATAACGATTTTTTATTTTAAACGGTTCAAAAATTAAAGGTACTGAACAACTAGCACAAACAGCACTCGCCAAGGAACCACTTTTAATAATTTTATTTACCCCGCCACTTAAATCGGTAACCGCTACCCGAAAGGGGATTTTAGTATTAGAAAAAGTTTGATTTTTGAAGATTTCTTTAAAAATTCTTTCCAGCGTCTGCCCTTTAATCAGGCCAGAGGATAAACGCAAATCAGCTAGACCAATTTTTTTAAGAACATAAACGCGATCAAGAAGATATTCGCTAGTAGCAAGGGAGTCTAAAGACAGAGCATAGCAAGCAGCCACCAAAGAACCAATAGAAGCACCACTAATAAAATCTATTTTAATCTCAGCCTCCTCTAGGGCTTTTAAAGCCCCCAACAAAGCAAAGCCGCGCTGAGCGCCGCCACCTAAAGCTAAGCCTAATTTTTTAGAATTAGTTTTTTTAACCATTTTTTAATTATATCGCAGCCGGAACAGAAAAACAAAGAAATCCTGGCTAAACACTTTATAAAAAAGAACACCTTTCTAAGGTGTTCTTTTTAGATGTAGTCCCTAGGGGAATCGAACCCCTGTTACCAGGATGAAAACCTGGTGTCCTAACCACTAGACGAAGGGACCAGTTCTTTTAGACAAAAAAGCGCTGAAGAAGGCGCAAATTCAATCTCAATTTTACCTACAAAGGTTTTTAATGTCAAGAAAAACTGGACGGCACTTGGTCTTTACGCTAGAATCACTTAAAATAGAATTATGAAAATACTAGGTATTGAAAGTAGTTGCGACGAAACCGCCGCCTCAGTTGTAGAGGTTGACGAAATTAGTGGTGGCAATAAAACTTTAAGTAACGTCATTTCTTCACAAATCTCTATTCACCAAAAATATGGCGGTGTTATCCCTGAGTTGGCCGCTCGTGAACATGTTTTAAATATCTTGCCAGTGATTACCGAGGCTCTAGATTTAGCTAAGGTAAGTCCGGCCGATATTGATTTACTTGGAGTCACTGCCGGCCCCGGCTTAATCACTTCTCTTATCTCAGGAATAGAAACCGCCCGCAGTCTGGCGGCAGTTTGGAATAAACCTATAATCGGCGTCAATCATATTGCCGGCCATATCTACTCTGGACTTTTAGACCAAACAGCGCCCCCGCAATTTCCTTTAATTATTCTAACTGTTTCTGGAGGACACACCAATTTAATCTTTATGAGAGATTGGGAAGATTTTGAAGTAATTGGCGAAACTCTCGATGATGCTGCCGGCGAAGCTTTTGATAAAGGAGCGAAAATGATGGGCTTAGCTTACCCAGGTGGGCCAGCAATCAGCCGAGCCGCAACGGAGTTTGCCACTAGCGGGCTAAGCTCCTCCTTAGAATTTCCCCGACCACTAATAGGAAAAGGATTTAACTTCTCTTTTTCTGGTTTAAAAACCTCCCTCCTTTATCGCCTTCAAAAAGACAAAAATTGGTCTAAGCGGATTTCTGAATATGCTTTTGCCTACCAGGAAGCAATTGTCGATGTTTTGGTGGCTAAAGTCTTGGCAGCTATAAAAAAATACCAACCCCAGGCTGTCATTCTCTCTGGCGGTGTTAGTGCCAACTCTAGGTTACGCGAAGTTTTAAAAGACAAATTGAACGAAAAGTATCCAGTCCTAACCCTACTCATTCCTGACTTTTCTTATACCACTGACAACGCCGCTATGATTGCTCTTGCTGCCTACTACGCCTACAAAAATGATCAATCAAGCGCTTGGCAAAATCTAAAAGTTAAGGTAAACTTCTCTTTGTAGCTTCGGGTTCGGT
>CAZERN010000006.1:0-16352 GCA_964514675.1 uncultured Gammaproteobacteria bacterium
GTGGTCTCTGTTTTTGGGCCAACAGTAGCAATAATCTTGGTTCTCATAATAGATAAAAATAATAAATTAACCGGCGGCAAAAAAAGGGCCGCTATCGGCTCGGCTCTTAGTATAGGAAAAAGTTAGGGTTTTGCCAAGCTTCACTAAATTTAAATTTTTAAGCACTTAATTTCTTAAGCTTCTCTAATAGTTCATTAAAAAATTCTAAATTATTTAAACTTGCTAAACGCTGCCCTAGAGGCTCCTCACTCTTAAAAAGATGATGCAGGTAGGCACGACTATAAGTTCTTAACTCTAAAATCTTACTTTCTGAATTAATTGGCCTTTGATCATCTGTGTATTCGGCTCGTAAAATATTAGTTGTTTGATAAAAATCTGGCGCTTGCTTAATTATTTTTGACCGCGAGCGCGAGGGTTTAAAATCTTTAAAGCCAGGCTTAAAAGAAAACAGTTTTCCGTGCCGCCCCTCCCGAGTGGGAATCACACAATCAAACATATCCCAACCCATTAAATAAGCTCGATAGATATCCTCCGGGAGACCAACGCCCAGGGCAAAACGAAGACTCTCTTCTGGGATGGCAGCTGCCGTTTTAGACATTACCGCTGCCAAAAAGTTGCCACTTTCATCAACCGGACGCGCGCCAAAGCCGTAACCATCAAAACCAATCTCCACTAAAGCGGCCGCACAGGCTTGACGCAAATCAATTTCTGCTCCGCCCTGAATAACTGCTAACAAGCGCGGGCGGTTTGTTTCACTTAAACACCTTTTTTTAATTTGACGCTCATACTCCTGCTTTGCCCGACGCGCCCAAGCAATTGTTCGATTCACTGCCTTCTCAAGATCTGGGCGGGAAAATTCGTTAGGCGGACAATCATCTAAACAAATCATAAAATCCACCCCTAAAGAAAATTGAATTTGGATAGATTTTTCTGGGGTAAGTTCATGAAAACTGCCATCTAAAGGAGATTTAAAACGAGCCCGTTCATCATTAATATCCCCCTGGCCTAAGCGACGGTGAATCAGAGAAAAAACCTGAAAACCACCACTATCAGAAAGAAGGGGCCGCGGATAATTCATAAAATGATGAAGTCCGCCTGCTTTCTCAATTAATTTTATCCCGGGCCGCAAGTAGAGATGAAAAGTGTTAACAACCAGTGCCGGGGTGCCAACCCGTTCTAATTCAGTCACTGTTAAATGTTTAACTGTCCCCCGAGTAGCGTCCGGCATAAAAAATGGCGTCTCTAGTAAACCATGAGGCGTTTTTATCTTTCCTTGGCGACAGCTATTTTTATTTTTCCAGACAATCATAAATTAAACACCGGCAATTATTGAACCAACCCAGAATTACTTAAAGCGGCAATTCCATCATCTTCTAATTTTGTTGTTTTAGCTTTTGAAGAAGCAGTGAGCATAATTCCGGTTTCCGTGTCCAAGGCTTGAGCTGTGCTTCCTGGCAATATAACCAGTAAAGTATTGCGCTGCTCATCACTAGGGACCAAAGTCAAATCGAACTGTGCTTCAGCTTGATAAGCGCTCAGCGGCAAATCTCCAATTTCCCAAGTGACAAATCTCGTTCCCGGCTCAAAACTTAAACTACCTAAAGAATTACTACGCACACCTTTAAAGTTAACATAATCTGGTAGAATGGCCACGACCCTCGCCCCCTTCAGTTCGTTAAGATTATTTTCAAGCTTCCAATAAACACGAACACCTGTCTCCTGGCCAACTACCGGCGGCAAGGGGCCGCTACCAACTGGCAAATTATCCTCATCAAAATATAGGACTTGCTCGCTAAACTGAAAATCACTATTTATTTTCGTAATCACTGTATTACTTTTGCTATCATTTAAACCCGTACTTTTCCCGCCTAAGGTAAAATAAGCATAACTTTCAATTGTTGTTTTTTTGCCAAGATTATCATGATTATAATCTGCAATAGCAATCTCAAAATTAAGCTCACCACTCGCACCCGACTCTAGTGCAGCCAAAGCCGGCAACTCTTCTTTAGTCCAAATAATCGTATTATTTTTCACTTTTCCGCCAGCTGTTTCTATCCCTGATTTCCAGTCTAACCAGTCACCCTCTAAAACAGCCATTAAAACAATATCTTGTAAGTCGTTTTCACTCTTATTAACATAAGTTAGAGCATATTTAAGCGTCTCGCCAAAACTAGCTGCTCCTGAAGTCTTATTGTCATTAACACTTAAAGTTAAATTCAAATTACTGGTCATCACTGAGAGAGTAATAACTTTCTCTAAAAAGACATATTCTCGACCATTAGCGTCTTTCTGACTCAAGCGGAGAATCAAATCTTGATTATCAGAAACCTTACGATCAACTTTGTAGCGTACCGGCAATGAATACTTTTCAGTTGAGGACGCAAAATTACTTAAGCGCCAAATCAGATTACTTTTATCAATTACAACCGGAGTATTAGTGGCGTCAGTTGTTGAATTAATTAAAGAGATATTCTCTGGAAAAGCAAAAGATAAATCAAAATCTTTTAGAAATGTTTCTTCTGGAGCACTAAAGACTAATTCAATCTCATTCTCCTGACCAACTAAAACAGCGTTACTATATTGAAAATCGAGACCAAAGCCAAGGCTACTAATCGTTACCGAAGAAACATCTTCAACTCTAAATTGAGTTGAAAAATCTTGAGGTGCATAGCTTAAGCGGGCCATTAAAATGTTGGCTGAATCTTCTTTCCCGATTAAAGTGCCAGTTATTTTTATTTCACCCTGGCCACCAATAACTAAATCCGGCAATTCAAAATAATTACCAGCACTACCTAAGGGGGTCATCTCACCATTGACTTCTTCGCGAATAAAGCGCTCTGGGTATGTTAATTCTAAACGCAAATCCTTAAGAGCAAATTCACTGCGATTCTCATACACAATTGAATAGGTAAAAGTTTCACCAGCCTTAACTTGTTCTGGAGCGTTGACTTTCAAATTTAGCTTAGCCTCGTTGGCATTAGGGCTAAAGAAATAAGTAAAGGCCGCATAAATCAGTGAAGCAACCACTGCTAAAACAAAAACATTTTTCAAAATGGAAACGAGAAGTGATTTTTTTCGAGATTTAAATTCAGAAACATCGACTAAGTCACCTTTTTTATCGCGATAAATTTCTGAAAGATTGTCTTCAATCTCTTCCTGGCGCGCCTCCTTGCGGACGGCGCGTTCAAAATTTTGCACCTGATCTTTTGTTGGCACCGGATGGGCCACAAAAACTGGTCCTCGCCCCGTTGGCCTCGGTGCTGAGCCCCTCATCGAGCGATTCTTTAAAGATGAAGAAGGAGACGCCATAGGCTGACCGCCGCCACTTTTTTTGAGTGGCTGTTTAATCTCTCCAGCTCCGGAAGTAACCGGAATATTTTTTCTAATTGCCATATTATTAATAGTTACTAAAAGCTAATGAATAAAAATGATCACGAGTTAAAGGGCCAAGTGGTGCTAGTCCGCCAACCAAACCTGTTCCTTGCCAGTCTAAAATATAATTATCAGGCCACTTAACCACTAGTTGATAACTATCATTAACCGCTCCCGGTTGCTTCTGAACCAACAAAGAGTAATTATAACGACTGCTTTGCTCGGGGTTAAGCCAATTATTAAAACGCTTGAGCCAGTTATCAGCCGTGGTTAATTTTGGCAAAGGGCGAGGGAGCTCATATTCAAAAAATAAATCTGCAGTTTCGCCGGGATCAATCATGCTCCAATTAGCAAAGACGGTCTTGCCTGATTCCAAATAAACTTTAGTACCGCTAACTGGGTCAATTAAAGCCCGCCCCTCGGTTTCTTTTAGAATTTCATTATCCTGCCAAGCAGGATCTGGACTTTCAAAATAATGCGCATCAGGGGCCCTAAAGCCTTCAGCTTTTAAAAGCTTAGCTCCCTCGGGGACATAAACTCGCACCCAATCAACATTACGAACTCCGACTAGTGGTGTATGTGGCGAGGCAGTATGCTCGCGTTTTATTTTCAAACTTACAATTACCCGACCATCATTTTGAATATTTACCTGCTGATCAATCGTTTCTCTAATCATTCGGTCTGTTTTTGCTCCAGCAATATTAGTGTTGGTGACCATTAAATAATCATAAGGGGATTCAGTTAAAACGCCACCCCAGTTCCAATCACTAACCATTTGCTGTAAATCGGAGTCAGAAAAGTAGAGTAAAATTTGTTTAGCAGCCAGACTCTCTTCAACTAAAACAGCTAATTTAAGAAAATTATTCTGATCCATCTTCTCTGGCAAAATTTCTAAAATTTCTTGAGCTAAAGTGCCAATAATTTTCTTTGGTTGATTCTCTTCACTGGCCGGTAAATGCGCGACCAATTCTGGATTAACCTCTACTAAATTATCACGCTCAGCGGTTAGCTGAACTTCTTGCCAAAAATTATCAGCCGTTATTACCACCCCATAATCAGTAGTTAAATCAATCGGTCCAGTAATTTTCAATAGCTCTTCAACCACGCTTGGAGTGAAAGAAATTACGCCATCGACAGTTGGTCCGTCACTTTTTTCTAAAAACCACATCAAATTACGAGCAGTGGTGGGCCAGTCTGGCCACCAATTAGCATCCCAAAAATGCCACTTCGGATTGACTAACCATAAGGGCTCAGGGGCAACAATGTTTAGACGAAGGCCAGCCTCGGTATCATAAGAACCACCACCAGGCACCTCAAGGTTGGTAATTTCTCCATCCCGAAAATCAATTAGAGCATAACTTCCTAAGAATCCACCCGAACCACGCATCTCGGTATTATTTTGAAAGACTAATAAGTAGCGTTTATCAGTTCCGCCACCCAATAATTTTTTAAAACGCCCAGCGTTATCACTAACCAAACTAAGAGCCATTGGTAAAACTTCGGCTCGATTAATTATTTCTTTAAAGTCAGCTTGGTATTCTTTAGGTAAATTTTCAATCCTAACTGTCTCTAATTTTGAAACCAGATTATTGGCTAAAGATTGGGCAGATTCAGATTTTTTTTCTAATTGATCTAATAAAACTAACCAATCACCATTTGCTCTTTCCCAACCGCTAAGAGCCGCCGTCAACTCGGCTGCCAATTCTGAACCTAAGGCACCAATTTGTAATAATTTTTTACTTTCTGCCACTAATTTCAATTCCGGATTATTAGTGTAGGCGGCTAAAGATAATAAACGATCATTAATAATTTTTAAATTTGTAGACGCCTCTGAAAATTGGCTTTCAGCCAAACTAAAATCTTTTTCGGCTTGGCGCCAATTCTGATCAATGCTCGCTTTTCCGCCGCTGCTTAAGCTTTCCCAGGCGCTTTTCGTTTTTTGCAAAACTCTTTCTTTAAAGGAATAATTATCTAAATTCTTAAACTGGGTCCAAATTTTAAAAGGAGTAACCACCAGAAAAAGAGCAACCGCAAAGATTACTAAACCCCAGAACCAAGGTCGACGCGAGGGCGCAGAAACCTGAAAATGTTTTTTTCTAAACGAAAATAATTTTTTTTCACCAAACTGGAGCTGGCGATTAAATTTTTGCTCATAATGCTCCAGGCGGCGCTTAGTCTGACGCTCACGCCAGAGGCGGCCAAAATAACCTAAAGTCCATCTTCTCGGTAACGGCTCATTGCGAATCTCTTTAACGCTTTTTTGAGCAGACTTTAAAAGAGTCTGATTTTTTTCTGTGAGTAAACGCAAATCACGTCGAGCCTTTTTCTCTAATTTATGTCGAGCTTTTTCTTCTAAACGACGAATCCTTGTTTGTTGACGCTGAATATTTATTTTTTTCTTTCTAGAAGAACCTCTGTCATCAAAACCGCGCAAAAAATCGGGCGCAACTGGCGCCTCCCAATTAAATAATTTTTTTTTACTTCGCGATGACTTAAACATTTAACGTTTCCTTAAAATCTGCTGATAAATTTCGAATGTTAAACGGGCGCATTCCCACCAATTATATTTTTTTACTTGCTTTTTTCCTAAAGCAATTAGAGTATCTCTAGAGGGGCTATCTTTTAAAAGTTGATCTATTACGGCCAGCATTTCTTTTTCCTCTTTGGGGTTAAAATAAGCAGCTGCATTTTCTAAAACTTCTGGCATACTAGCGCAATTAGAACTAGCTACTGGGCAACCGTAAGCCATTGCTTCAAGTGGCGGCAGACCAAATCCTTCGTATAATGAAGGGAAAACGTAAAGAGCCGCTTCTTGAAATAAAGCCTCCAAATCAATATCTGGAACATACCCCGGAAAAACTACTGGCGTGTTGTGATTATCTTTTTGCCATAAATTTAATTGTTGCGCGTAAAGACGAACACGATTATAGAAAAAGTCTTCCTTCCCCACCAAAACCAAACGCAGATTGGGGTGGTTTTTTCTTAATTCTGAAAAGACTCTAATTAATCCTTCTAAATTTTTATGCGGATAAGCATTACCGACATACAACAAATAAGGGCTGCCGATATTATACAGTTCTAAAGTTTGCTGATTATCAAGCTTGGCTACAAACAAGGAATCGCTGCCTTTAGCTAAGTTAGCTACCCCCTCATAGGTAACTATGATTTTTTTGTCTGGAGCTTTAAATTGAGTCACCAAGTCCTGCTTGGTAAATTCTGAAACGGCAATCACCTTCTGAGAATATTTTACAGCTGAACTAATAATCAAGCGATAAGCTTTATCTTTTAACCAGTAAATAAAAGGTTTTTTAGTCGTCGCCCGAACGGTTGGAAATTTAGTTAAAATTAAATCGTGAATCGTCACCACATAAGCACCCATTTTAATCAAAGGAACATTAAAATGAGGAAAGTGCATCAAATCAATTTTGGCCCGCCACCATTTATAGGGTACTTCGAATTGCTCAGCAACCGAATACCAACGCGCCTTAATTAACTCTTTACGAACATTTTCATTTGGGCAGATAAATTCATCAAAGTTAGCCGGCGATAAAAAAATTACAAAATCAATCGGTTCATCTTGAGCGATTTGAGTTACATTATCAACAACTTCTTGAACGTAGCGCCCAAGCCCTTTACCTAAAGGGCCATAAAAACGGGCGTCAACGCCAATGGTGCGCCGGGAGGCGGGTTTTTTTTCCATACTTTTAAACAAAGGGTAAATCTGAAGGAGGCTCAGGTTCAACTTCAGCTAGCGGCTTCTCCACTCCAGCTCTCACCGCTGTTTCATTTAACGCCTGAGAGTTTGATTTTTGTGAACCACTTGGCTCTAACCAAAAACGATCATCTTCGTCTCGATTTGCAACCGAATTACTCTTTTCAAGGGTTGGAGTAACTTCTTTTTTGCCTAGACCACTAAAAATGTCTGGTGGCGTATTCTTAACGAAAGAAAAATCCTCAGCCAAAGGCAAGGCAGCCGGAGCATCGGATTTTCGGCCCGGGGCTTTTTGAATTAGAGGGGCCTTAACAACCGCATCTAAAGGAAAATGCCAAAGAGTAGCTAGTTCTTCTATATTTAAAATAGCCGACGGCCGCCCAGCTAAAGAACGATTAATATAATTCTGCATGATTGCATTCTTTTTAGTAACCAGCCGAACATCCTTTCTGAAATAAGCAGTTTTGGTGGCAGTTATTTTCATATCCGGCTTAAAACTATTTAAATCCAAAGCTGTAAACTGCTTAACCCAACCGACAAACCCGGAAACTATTTTCCCTTTATTAAATACCCCGCGACGACCAATGCAAATTATCCGCATTTTAAAACCAAAGGCCAACTTGGAGGCCTTATTCTGGATTGCCTCAATCTGTTTTACTTTTTTAGGGGTTAATTCCATTATCGAAATTGCCTTCTTTTCTTCCTTTGGTTTAATATCTTTCCAAATTGCAAAAATATTCTCGCTAAGCTCCCCTAACCAAATCAAAAATTTCATTATGAGCCCTTGTTTTTCTTTTGGCGCCTTCCCTAAAATTTTATCAACCTCGGCATCAGAACGCTTAACCCAAGAAAAATCAGTCGGAATGATAATAAATTGAACCCAAATTTGCTCGCCCTTATTTAAAGAACTCGTTAAATCCATTAATGTTGCCATTGGGTCTTTAAAGCGCTCTTCTGGTTCTCCTTGCATGGACTCAAACTCTGAATAAAGTTTTATCGGATAAACATCAGGTCCAGTTAAAATAAATTCTCCACCCCATAAATCCCACTCATCGTCAGGAAAACGATTAGGTACACCGGCTGTATAATCGTCAATTTCACTTATTTCCGCATCAGGATATTGAGAATAAATTGCCGACTCTAACAAAAACCGCTGCTCGACTGGAGTCTGAATAACAAATTGAGTGTAACCATCAATACCGACAATTTCAAAACTAAAGGCCTGTTGAAAACGCCCCTCAAACCATTTTTCGTAGAAACTGATTGAGCCATGAGCGCCGCCCAAATAAGTAAAAAGATTTTCTACTGCCTTTGGAGACTGAGCGTTGCCCCGAGGGATATCAATCGCTAATAAAACATATTTTAAGCCGGCGGCAAATTTGCTTTGAATATAAAAAAGATAAATCTCCCGCACCCCTAAGAGAAAAACAATTGCCAGCACAATCCAACCGACATTAGCAAAAAAAAGCCAAAGCATTTCGGCTAAATCGGCGGAGAAAAAATGGTCTAAGCGTGAGGTGTCAATCACAATATTCATAGCCCCATTTTAACATATCTGGGCAAAAATAAAAACGCCCAAGAAGGGCGTTTTTAATTTTATTTTTAATTGGAAGAACTTGTCTTATTTTTTTTCTACCGGGACTGCTTGCCATTCTTTTAAGCCATACATTCCTCGTCCAGTCAAAATATAACGACTATCTAAGATAAGTTCATTATGAACCGTTGCTGGATTAGCTGACTTTTTATCAAACTTTACCTCATTAATTCGCTGAGCAATTTCTGTAAAATGAAGAGGATGACCAGTATTTTTCAAGATTAAATAAATTTTATCATTAACCGTTTTTGGTTTAATTTCATGGGAAGCTGTTGAGCCCCAATAGCCAAAATCGTTCCGAGCGACGCCGCGAACGGCCCGCAATAAACCATACAAAAACTTATTAGAATTAATAAGCTCGCCCTTATCTGGAAAGATATTGCTCTTAAAAACCGAAGTTACATCCAAATCCCCCTCTTTAACAATCTCTTCTTGATACCGGTTATAAGCATCTAAGCTTTTAATAAGCTCTAGTAAATCTTCAGTCGGCATTGTTTCGCTTAAATGAGAAACTCTATTTAACAAATCATCAGCTAAGTCTTCTAAAGCTTTAGTTTCAGAGGATTTTAGTTTATAAGAAATAACAAAGCGCTCAGATTTTTTCAAAGTTTCAATTTCGTCTTCCAAAAGTTTAGAGATTAAAAAATCAGCATGATTGCGATAAATAATTTTGGCTTCCAAATCTGGTTCTTGACGATTTTCTCTCCCCAGCTCTAAAGCATAAACAGTTAAGATATCTAATAAATATTCGCGATTTAGCAAACCACCATGACGCTTTATAAGTTCAGCCACCGCCTCTTTAAAGGCGCCTAAACAAGAATCAATTTTATCTAATTTTTTAATTTTTTTAACACTAGCAACCTCAATCTGCCGAACTCGTTCGCGCGTTAAATTGTGGGTTTTCCCGATTTTTTCCAGGGTTTCACCACGGCCACCGCGCAAACCGTAACGACGCGACAAAACATCGGACTCTCGTTCCGGCAATTCGCCTAACAAACTATCAACGATATTAATCGCGTTTAGCTTTTCAAGCTCCTCTTGTTTTTGCTCTTTAACCATTTTTTCAAGAATATTTTCCATACTAAAAAAATTAGTTCTCGTTTGCGCCCTGAAGAGGCTTCCTAAGCTCACAAAAGAGATTAAAAAAATGCCTTATCAAAAAAGTCTGGCTAAGACTTTAAATTAAGAAAACATCAACCCTAATTTAGCATATTATATTGCATTAGTCAAGTATCTAAGAAAAGCTGGTTGGCACCCGGCGCAATTTATTTATTTTCTTGTAATCTTTAAGTAAAAACGGCTCCATTATTAGGGCCCAAATGAACATTTTTAAGGTTTTGAGGAGGATAAAAATCTTATCTTTGAAACTTTGCTTGGACCAATGCTTAAAAAACAAAAGATGCTCGTTAACAAAAGACCAGGAACGCACCTTGCGACTGCGTGAGCGACGAGAGCGAACTCGCCCCTTCAGACCACCCCCAGGAACCGCGACTGTTCGATCATGATAAATAAGGGCCTCTTTTACTAAATGAGATTTATAACCAGCTCTGCTAAGACGATAAGCTAAATCACAATCTTCTTTATACATAAAAAAACGTTCATCTAGATAGCCAGTCGCTTCTTTAACTGCTTCTAAAGCAGATACTCTAAACAAGGCTGCTGCCCCGGAGGGGCCAAGAATCTCAGCCTGATCATACTGCCCTTTATCTAACTCCCCCTGCCCTAAATCAGAAAACTGTAAACCAGCCCCCAAAACCAAACCACAACTATCTAAATAATTAGTCAGCTGTCGTTTGTCAAAATCCCAGCGTTTTATTTTTGGAGTAACCGAACCAAGATTCGAATTAGCTTCCAAGGCGGCTACTAATAAATTGATTGCTTTAGGGTCAATAACTGTATCGGGATTAATCATTAAAAAGAAATCGGCCCCCCAGCTAACCGCCTTTTGAATCATCCGATTATAACTTTTAGAAAAGCCGAGGTTGGCCCCCGACCACGAAAAATCTATCAAGGCATCATTATTATTAATAAACTCCTCCACATAATCTTGATTATGATTATCGGCTTCATCGCTATTATCAATTGCCAAAATCCGCAGCTCTTCACTTGACCATGCTCCTAAAGCTTTAAATAAACTGTCTAAAAAATAAGGCAGGTAAATTGCCGTTGCACTATTATAAGCAATGAAGCCGACTGCTAATTTCATATTAAATAATCATGTTTTTAGTTAAATGATCTTTAGCAATAATCTGAGCTCTAAGCAGACTGTCAAAAGTTCCCGCATCCAACCATTCGCCGGTGACAGACCCAACCGATAGCTCATTTTTTTCTAAATATTTATTCAAAACATCAACAATCTCTAATTCTCCCCTCGCACTCGGTTTTAATTCTTTAGCAAATTGCACGGCCCGCGCGTCACAGACGTATAAGCCAGTCACTGCATAAGAACTTAAAAATTCTTGAGGTTTCTCAACTAATCTTTCTGCTTGCTGCTGCTCATTAAATTTAACTACCCCAAAACGTTCAGGATCAGGAACAGACTTGGCAAAAACCTTTGCTCCGCCAGAAAAACTTTTTATTTCTGCCGCTAAATCATCTTCAAAAATGTTATCTCCTAAAATAAGGGCGACATCATCATCATCGATAAAATTTTCGCCAATCAAAAATGCCTGTGCCAATCCTCCCGGCTCGTCTTGAATTTCATAAGTCAATTTAACTCCCCACTGCTTGCCGCTACCTAAAAGATTCAAATAATCGCCCGCCCGCTCCGGGGCGACAATAATTAAGATTTCCTTGATACCAGCCTTAATTAAAGTATTAAGCGGATAATAAATCATCGGCCGATCATAAACCGGCAATAATTGCTTACTGGTAATTTTAGTTAAGGGGCGTAAACGGGTGCCGCTTCCGCCAGATAAAATTATTCCTTTCATAAAAAATTAGTTAAATACTCTTTTAATGCTTCTCGATAATCTCTTAGCGGTGGAAGTTTGGTGTTTATTAAAGTAGAATCTTGAGGACGCTTAGCTGGTCGCTCTAAACTAGCTCCTGGAATTGGTAATATTTCCACTTTTAAATCAGCTAATTCTTTTAGGGCTAAAACGCCGTCATACCAGGTCGCTGCTGGTGGATTAACCAAATGATAAATACCAAAAGGGCGATTTTCCTTAACCAAAGCAACCGTCGCTTGAGCTAAATCGGGAGTATAAGTAAAACAACTTTTTTCATCATTAACCACTTTTAAACTTGGTTGTTCGGAAGACAACTTCTTCATGACCGCAAAAAAAGAATTTTTAGCAAAAGGGCTGTCGCTTTTTGGCCCGAATAATTTAGAGGTTCTAATTAAATAGTATTTTAAGTTTGGTTTATTAAGTAAACCCTCTTCGCCGGCCGCTTTACTGGCGCCATAATTATTAAGCGGGTCCGGCTTGGCTGTTTCGTCTAATTTTTGCCGACCATCACCACTAAAAACATAGTCAGTTGAATAATGAACCAAAACCGCCCGCCCGTCAGCAGCAAAAGCAGCCAGAGTCTTGGGCAGGGCTTCGTTTAAAGTAAAAGCTAATTCTTTTTCAACGAAATCTTGCTCGCATTTATCAACCGCATTATAGGCAGCGGCATTAATAATTAAATCAGGTTTTAGAGACTCAAGTCTGACTGTTAAAGCCCCAAGATCAGTTAAGCTCACTTCCGGAAAATCCCAACCCAATAAATCATCATCCCCTTGAGAAAGAATTTTACTCAACTGTTGGCCTAAAGCGCCGCGACTGCCAATAATCAAAATTTTCATAAATATTTATTAAAAATCAGCTGCGTTTATTATAAATCAGACCTTTTCAATAAGCAAGTTAAAAACTCCAAAAAAACCGCCCTTTCCGGCGGTTTTTTCAGGTAAATTAATAATAATTTTAGTTGCTCCAGCCCGGCCCTTGACGCACTAAGAGTGAGTCGGCCTGTTCTGGTTCAGCCATAATTTCTTTGACTATTTTTTCTAAGCGCATCGCCTGCGACCCCTTAACTAAGATAACATCGCCATGAGAAATTAAAGGTTTAATGAAAGCAATCGCCTCTTCTGAAGTTGATAAAAGCTGTACTCTTTCGGCTGGAAATCCGGCCTCAAGGGCACCCGCTTTTATAAATTGGGCGCATTCACCAATCACCAACAAACTATCAACTCCGGACTGAGCAGTTTTTTTCCCAACTAAACGGTGACCGGCTTCAGTGAAATCGCCAATCTCGCGCATATCACCTAAAACAGCATATTTTTTACTAGTCGGGGCGACCTTCAAGCGGGCTAAAATATCTAAAGCTGCCACCGCTGCATCGGGCGAAGCATTATAAGTATCATCAATAATAAAACTATGGTTAAGGCCAGCAAGAAGATTCATCCGTCCTGGCGGAAGATTAAAATTATTTAAGGCCGCGGCAATGCTTACCAAATTAAGTTTAAAATGCAAACCAACCGCCGCCCCAGCTAGAGCGGCATAAATAGCTGGCTCCGACAAAACATTTTTCATAAACACCGGCACAATTGCTCCATCGTAACTTAATTTAAAATGAATGCCCGACAAATCATAGTCGCCTTTTTCAAAATTATAAACAATATCTTGAGCTTGTAAATCAACTTTCTCGCTTAGACCATAGGTTAAAACCCGGGCTCGACTAACAGCCATCATTTCTCGAGTCAACTCATTATCATAATTCAAAATTGATAAACCCTTATTATTCACCCGCTCAATTAAAACCTGCTTTTCTTTTTTAATATTATTAATCGTGCCAAAAAATTCTAGATGAGCATAAGAAACGGCTGTTACCAACCCAACTTCAGGAGTGACAATTGAGCAAAGATAAGCCATGTCGCCAGGGCGGTCAACCCCTAATTCTAAAATTAAAATTTCTGGATAGTCAGTCTGGCGCTTCAAAACCAAACCAAGGGCGTAGAAAAAAATCCCCAACCATTCCCGAGCTGAGCTGCCACCTGATTCACGCCCAATAATTGTCAGAGGGACACCCAATTCATTATTGTAATTCTTAGCGGTTACCCGTACCCGAAACTGAGATGCTAAAACTTGGTAGACCGCTTCTTTAGCACTGCTTTTACCAATACTACCAGTAATGCCTACCACTTGAGGGCTATATTTTCGCAAAATACGCTTCGCTAAAAATTTTAAAGTTATTTTTACTAACGCCCGCATATAGTTAATTATTATTTACTCTTTGGAACTTCATAATATTGGAGCATAAACTTGGTTATTTCCGTCCAAAGAGGCAAGGCCGAACCTTCAGCGTACTGCACTCCTTCAGGGCTGTCAATTCTCGTTAATAAGACAAATCGAGGGTTATCAATCGGCGCAATCCCCACAAAAGTATGATTATAACGATCCTTAATATATTGACCATCAACAGCAATCTGGGCGGTGCCAGTTTTACCACCAATATAATACCCGGAGATATCAGCCTTCTTAGAGTGACCAGTTACGACAACATTCCCAAGCATTCCTAAAATAGTCGTTGCCGTCTTAGTAGAAATCACCTGACGCTCACGAACTGGACTCGTTACAAGCACCTGTCCGTCAGGACGACGAATCTCTTTGACAATGTAGGGCTTCATTAGGTAGCCGTCGTTTGCAAAAACTTGATAGGAGGAGAGCATCTGCAAAGGAGTAACCGATATCCCTTGGCCAAAAGAAGCAACGGCCGCATCAATATCTTTAATTCTTTTTTGTTTTAAATTATTAATATCTCCAAAAGCTTCACCACTTAATTCAACTCCCGTTCGCTTGCCAAAACCAAAATCTTCAACATAGCTAGCAAAGACATCCGCCCCCGCCTGCCGCATTGCATAAATCGCGCCGGTATTTAAAGAATTTTCTAAAACATAATTCATATCAACATCACCGTGTGCACCTTTAGTTGAAAAATCTGAATTACGGATTGCCTTCGACCAGCCTTGAATATAAATCTCGCCCGAATCGTGATAAATCGTATTTGGAGTAACCTTTCCTTGATCTAAAGCAATAGCCATTGTTATTGCTTTAAAAACTGATCCAGGCTCATATTGATCGGTGATAGCCGGATTCTTAAAGATTGATAAATCTTTTACTTCTCCATAATTATTAGGATTAAAATTAGGAGCGGAGCACATTGCTAAAATTGCTCCCGTCTTTACATCCATTGCTAAAACTGTGCCCCCTTTAGCATTAAATTTTTTCACAGTTTTTTCTAATTCCTCACAAGCAAAAAATTGGAGACTCCGATCAACTGTTAGAACAATATCGACGCCAGGGGTTGGCTCCGTATATTCACGATCATTAACAATAACTGAATTGTTATTACCAAATTCACCTTTATAATAACCAGCCCTACCTGATAATTCCTTATTGAAATATTGTTCCAAGCCATAACGACCAGAAGCATTACTATCAGCATAGCTAACAAAACCAAGCAACTGTGAACCTAGGGTTTCCTCTGGATAATAACGGAATTTTTTTGTTTCAAAGCTAAACCCTTTTATTTTAACGGCTTCCTCAGTTTCACGATTAATAACCTGGCCAACAGAAATCATTAAATCGTCTGGCTTAATTATTACCGTTGAAGAGGCGGTTGAAGAAGCTAAGCGATTATTCATAAAAGCATAAAAATCAAGCAAAGTTTGATTACTAACTTTATTACGAATAACCGTATACTGACCACCAGGACGACTGAGTTTTGTTTGATATTTTTCTATAATGACCGCCTTCTTGGTGGCAATTAATTGCTCTTTAGCGGTAACCGTTTCACCTAAAATTTCGGCGGCCTCCTGACGATGATGCTCATAACGAATCGCCTCATCAATTTCTAAACGCCGCGTCTCAGCATCTAAACTATCATCATCATTTAAACGCTTAATCTTATCAGCTAAACTTTCATTTTCTAATGTTGGCGTGGTTGTCCCAATTGCCGCTTCCACTTCTTCTAAGACAGTCGCCGCATCAAAAAATTCATATATCTGTTCAGCCATGAAGGCTGGGTCTTCAATATCTTTTGGAACTCCAAAAATCAAATAAAAATCTTTATTGGTCGCTAAGGCATAAGTGCCTTCGGCGCGATCAAGAGAGTCGGTAATTAAAATTTTTCCCCTCTCGGCTGCTAACTCACCGGAAGATTCGTGCTGATTAGCCGCTAGAGCGCGATAAGTATCATGTTTTATAATTTGTAAATAAAAAAGACGACTAATTAAAGCGGCCGCCAATAAAAAAATAATCGCTACTACTAAACCCAGGCGATTATTATCTGCGGACTCTTTTTTTTTCTTCTGTTGTTTCTCGTCTTTGCGCCACATGTTAATCTTGTCTCAGCCAAAAACTTCTGCTTTGTAAAATTGTCCTTTCTTATTTTTTGGCTAAAGCGTTATTATCATTTACTGTTAAATATTCAACTTCTCCAACCGCAACCATATTTAAACGACCAACTTGACTATTTAATTCTTGATGAGCCTGCATTTTCATCACTTGAGCCTCACGATCAAGCAACTCGCTCTCGAGCTTGGCCGCCTCAGTCTTAAGCTCTCTAATCGTAAAACCCTTGACGGCTAAATCGTTCACGACCACTAACTGAACGGTGCCTAGGATTAAAATCATAAAACCAAAAATCAAATTAAAAAAACGGAGATTTAGGCGACGCTCAATTTTTACC
>CAZERN010000007.1:0-15249 GCA_964514675.1 uncultured Gammaproteobacteria bacterium
GGGCTTGGCAGTGTGTAGAAAGCAGTGGCTCTAGTTGGTCAGAAAATGGTAATTGTGGTTTGTAGTTTATTTAAAAAAGGCTCTCGCTCGAGAGCCTTTTTCTTTTTTCAGGAAGACAATTTTATTAGAAAAAATTGTGTTTTTTTAGTTTTGCCAAAGAGTCGTTTTTATAGTAAAATTAAAAAGTAATTACTGTTAAATTTAATCTTGGTTTGTGGTATAATTTGATTAAATTAAGTTTATGGGTGTTGATGAGCAGCTCTTAGATTTGAATAATGAGGCGGAGGGGAAAGCGGGTGATTTACAAGCCGCCAAAAGGGAATCTCCTCTAGGCGCTACTCCTAAAGAAAGTGGTGGTTTAAGTTTTTCTGAGCAAGTCCAACTTAGTCGTCAGGAGGAGTCGCAGGCGACTAAAGAAAAAGAAGATAAGCCTTCAGCGAGTAGCCCGGTTCGTATCGCTACCGATAATTTACTCAAAGGGGCTTGGACTAACTTGATTATCAGCTGGGGCCTAACTCTTTTATATATTGATTTGCACTTTTTCCTGAATAAGGTTGTTGGTGAAAAATTTTTTGGCCCCTTAGGAAAAGAGTGGATACCAGTGAAAATAAAGCGCGCTGGCGGTGCCCAGGCAGATAAGGTTGGAGGGCTTATAAAAATATCAGAAACGATGGGTTGTGCCCTGTTAAATCTACTAGCGTTAGCTATTGTTGTTGGTTTACTAGCTTTAACTTCCTTAATTGCATCTGTTATTGCCGATCCTTTAAAAGCAATTTTGAACTGGCTATCTGATAGCATTCCAGGTTTTAGCGCCTTATTTAAATAAAATTAAAATTGCCAGCAGTCATGAAAAAAAATAATTTAAAAAAATTACCGACTCGATATTACTGGCTTTTTGGCGCCACTCTTTTAGTGGTGATTTTTTTCTTTGTTCGTCCGGCAGCCGCCAGCTGGGCAGGCGATATAATAGGGGGCTTAATTGAAGTTTTAATTAGAGGAATCTCTGCAATTCTGATTTTATTGGTGAATGTGTTTATGGAGGTTGCCGCTTATAGTGATTTTATCCATGCGCCAGCCGTTCAACATGGCTGGATTTTGGTTCGCGATCTCTGCAATATGTTTTTTGTGGTTATTTTATTGATTATCGCTTTTGCCACTATTTTAGGCCAGGACAAGTATAGCGCCAAAAACATGTTGCCTAAATTAGTTTTGGCTGCAGTGCTGATTAATTTCTCTAAAATGATTTGTGGTTTAACCATCGATTTGGCTAATGTGGTTATGCTTACTTTTGTTAACGCTTTTGCGGCTATTGGCGCTGGCAATATTTTAAATATTTTAGGAATTGAAAAAATAACTAAACTTAACGAGGCTGGGGATATTAGTACGGCCACCTTAGTGACCTCTTATATTTTCGGTTTGCTTTATGTTATTATCGCCACGGTTGTTGTGGCTTCAATGGTGGCGATGTTGGTAATTCGGGTAGTGATGATTTGGATTTTAACGGTTTTATCACCTTTAGCTTTTTTCTTACAAGCCGTCCCCGGAAAAGGGGCTAGTTATGCTAGTCGGTGGTGGGACGAGTGGACCAAAAATTTATTAGTCGGTCCAATTCTGGCCTTTTTTCTCTGGCTTTCCTTTGCTGCTTTGCAATCAGGTACTAACCCAATTGAGGTTAGTGATTCGGGCGATAAAGAGTTGGCGGCTAACATGAGCGATCTTGATTCTGGCATTGCCACTGAAGGTGGCCAGGTGGGCAACCTGGTCCAGTTTGTGATTGCTATCGGTATGTTAGTCGGAGGGATGTCTATTGCTCAATCTGTTGGCGGGGCTGCTGGCGGGGCAATTGGCTCAGGAATGAAAACTCTTAACAAAGGTAAGGCTCGCGTTTTTGGCGCTGGAGCCGCTGTTGGCGCTGGAGCGATGGCGCTAGGTAAGTCTGGAGTTAGGGGGGTTGGTCGCGGTGCTCGGGGTATAGCCTTGGACGCTATTTCTCAAACTGGGAAAAAAGATGCTGCTGGGCAACCGACTGGAAAATTACAAAAATTTGCGGCAGCTTGGAATAAAGATTTAAAACAAGGGCGTCGGGATGAAAAGGTTGCTTCCAGACAAAAATATTTAAAACAATTAGGCTTCGGTGAATCATCGGCTCGGGCTGGGAAAGAGTTTGTTGATAGTGTAGGGGACACTAAGTTATTTTCTAAGATCAATCGGGTTACTGGCTATAGACTGGGTTCATCGTCACCTAAAAAATCAGACGTCGCTAACGCTAAAAGTGGTATAAAAGATTATGAGAGTAACTTGGGTATTGGTGGTAGAGCTAATGATGAGTCAATAGTCCGAAACTTTAATCAATTAAAGAAAAAAAATCCGTCTTTACAGATGAACACTGAAGAGGAGGCTGCTTTAAAGCGCAGTAAGGACTATCTTCAGAATAAGGATATTCTTGAAAGGAATAAATATCAAAAAACTTTCGCCAGAACATCAAATGCCTTTGAAGCTTTTTATAAAGAAAAAGATAAGGCTAAGGAAGAGCGACAAGGGCGTCGGGTAAACAGGATGGCTAAATCAAAGACCCCGCTTCAAGAAGAGTATTATTTGGGAAATTATGGCTTTACTGAAGATAATAAAGCGGTTTTAGATGCCGTGAATAATGATGCTCCAGGTGAAGCCGGTGCAGAATTACGAGCAAAAATTCTTAAGGGATTGCCAAGTGCAACCACTAGCCAAAAGACGGCCCTTGCTTCAAGTATTGCTGCTTACAAAAAATCGGGCGAGAAAATGCTTCACCTTCAAGGGCTTGATGACGAGCTTAGAAATCAAGGGTTTGATTCCGATTCAACTTATCGCAACAGCGCTCGACTTAATTTTAAAGATTACGATGCTAGCTCAATGCGCAACCGAACTGGTCGAGGGGGGATGTCTTATGATACTTTTGGTAAGAACTCTCTTAAAGCCGCTGATCAGCGTAGTGCCGATAAAGATATAATGGAGTTATCTTTTGGGCAACTTGATAAAGTTAGCGGGAAAGGTGGTTTAGGGGCAGCCTCTTTAGGAAATAATGCTGGTACAGTTTTAAGTGGAGAAAATTTGAAAAAATATTTACCGGCTTTAAATAACTTAATTGACGGTGAGGCGGCGGAACTTAGGAAAAAGGCCGGGTCTAATCCTAGCTCAGCACAAGTTGCCAAAATTAGTCAGTTAGAAGCAATTAAGGCCCGTCTAGGGGAAGGTAGTTTAGAAAAATTAGAACTAGTTAATTCCGATATTCAATATTTAGGCGAAACAGATTCCGCTAAAAGGGCTAATAAATATAACACTCTTCAGCACGAAAAAATTCATGGAGCTGGCTTTACTGATGAAAAATTAACCTATAAGGCTGCCGATGCTCTGCAAGAAAATAAAATGATTGGTAATCTTCCTAATAGCAATAAGCGCTACGATCAAGAATTAGGAAAAATGATGGCTAATATGTCGGCCGCTGGAATAGATAGTCAACAGATAGAAGAAGCAATGCTTAAAAAGATTGATGAATGGAAGGCCCCGGATGTGGATAGAGTTTTAGAGAGTGAAGCAGGCGCGCGTTCTAATTTAGTCAAAGAAACTGGGGGCGCTGTTGATGTTGATGCCTTAGTAGAAAAAGTTGTTGATGGTTTTGATAAAGTTGAAAGTGCTTTATCCGAAAGACAAATGGAAGCAATGAAAGATCTATCTCAGGAGGCCAGAGAAACCAATACTACTCTGGAAAAAATGGTTCGTGAACAGGAGAAAAGAAATCGTAATACTCTCAGAAGAGGTTATCTGAGTTAATTAAAATTTAACAAAATTTTACCTAAATGGATCAAAATTATTTTAACTATTGTCTAGAAAAATTTAACGACTTGCCTGACCCAGTGCGAGAATTTTTAAATAGCTCAGACACCGCTGAAATTGTTAAAAAAATAGAGAATAAGTACGAAGTGCCTCTCAGTTTTTTAGTTGTTCTGGTGGCTATTTCTGAATTAGGATTCGAAGACATCTCTACTTATTTAGAAAGAAAATATCAAATTGAAAAGAATCGCAGCGAACTTATTGCCACCGAAATCATCGAGCAAATTTTTACCCCCTTATTTGATCAGCAAGAGTTAAGCGACGAGGAGGTTATTAGAGATGTTTTAGGGGAAGAGGAGTTAGTTACCGAGCCTTTAATTAATCGCCCCTTAAAAGAGCGTCGTCAGCTAATTTTAGATATTTTTAGTGAGGAGCTGGTAAAAACTCTCCAGGCAGAAAATCCAGAATTAAAAGAATTAAATTTAGCGATTTTTAAGACTTTTAATGATGACCCGATAATTGAAGAGAAAGTCGAGTCTTTACTTTATAATAGTCAAGAAAAATTAACAGCTAACAATTTAATTTTAGATTCTTATCCGGCCTCGCCAACAATCGCTAACTGGTTGAAGGATTTTATTAAAATATACGGCAGCTCTCTTTTTAGTGAAATTTCTTTAGCTGAATATTTGGTCAAGTCTCCAAATCTAAAGAATTTACCAAATTCTGAAAAAGAGTTAGTGCGTAAACTTTTAAAACTTTATCGTAATTTAATCTTTTTCCCCGAAAGCATGGACGGAGTTTTACTGGAAAATTGGGAATTATTCCCCCTAGAAGCTACTGGTAGTGATTCTTTAGGGGAGATTAATAAGATTCCAAAGAGCCCTGATGTTGTCTCTAAAGAAAAAGAGCCGAGCTCCGTTTCTGCCCCAGAAGAAAAAATGGATTTAGCTATTCAGGGCAACGAAAAGGAGCAGTTAATTTGGAATTTAGAGAAAAGTTTAGCAAAATATGCTGTTTCTAGTTTGGAGCATAAAGCGCTTCAACAAGAAATAAACCGGTTGAAGCGAGAAGTTTAATTTTTTATTTTCATGTTTGATTATTTGCAAAAATTTGATGGATTGCCCGATGAAATTCAGGCTAGCGTGTCATCTCCTGCGGCGATGGCGCTTATTTCTGATTTGGAAAAAAAATACCAAGTTGATTTAGCGGCCCTGGTAATCAGGGTGGCTGTTAAAGAGATTTCGCTTGCCGATTTACCTACTCATCTTGTTTCTGAACTTCATTTAGCCCCCGATAATGCTCGTCGTTTGACGGCCGACCTTAAAGAGCGACTCTTTTTTTCAATCGCTAATTATTTAGGGTATAATCCCTCTTATTCAGCAATCGTGCCTCAAACCAAACCAGTTTCGGATACTTTTTATTTAATTAAGAAAGTTATTCGTGAATCCGGTCTTAATTTTCCCGGCGGCGAATTAAATAGCCGTTTAGAAAGTATTTTGAATACTTATTTTAAAGGGGTCCGCAGTCGCATTGATACCAGATTAGCTTTAAATAAAGGGATTGTAAGCGGCGGACTTGGCTTAGATCACAAAATAATTGATAATCTGTTTTTATTAATTGATCAATCTCGTGAAGATTCAAACACTAAAGCCCCCCTTGTTTCTGACGCTAAAGATGAAAAAGATAGTCGTCAGGCTTTAGAGAAAGTAAGAGCTGTTTATGAGCAGTCTGGTGCTGGCCGAGACATTCCTTATGATTTAAATGCAGCCATCGTTACTCGTCAGAAAATAGAGGCTGCCTCTAGTCAGAAATTATTAGTAGATGGTGATAAATTAGGCTTAGAAGCTCCCAGCTTAACCCCTCTCGCCGCTCCAGAACCAGAGACTAAACCAGTTGAGTCTGTGTCGGCTAAATCAGGGCAGCAATCTCCTTTAGAAACTATTGTAACTGATCAGAGCAAACAATCAGCCCCGATTTCGACACCAGTTCTAGCTCCGACCCCAATAAAACAGACGCCGACTGTTGAGCCGTTGCCAACTTTAACCCCGCCCACCAAAGTAGCGCCAAAAATTACCGTCGAGCCATTGCCTTCAGTAAAAGAAAATTTACAAACAATTCAGCGGCCTCCGAAAAAAAAGCCTAATTTTTTTCAGAAAACTTTGGACTTATTTTCTCAACCTCAAAAAGAGACGCCACTACCGACAACAGCCCCGGTCGCAGCCCCAGCCCCTCTAAGTACCACTTCAGTAGCCACTCTAAGGCAGCAGGCTCAGCAAAATATTAATAATCCTCACCTACGACCAACTTCTACTCCGTCGTCAAAAACATCCCCCACCACTCCTCTAAAACCAGTGACTAGACCTCAGACAACTTCAACTCCAAAGACCATTTCAGCTCCTTCAGCTCCTCAAGATTCATCTTTACTTAGGCCAAAAACTTTAGGTCCGGTAGAAGAGTTACACTATTTAGAGCTGGTTAATTTCCGTCGTTTAGGCGCCTCGCCGAAGGACGCGGCTGAGAAGATAGAAAAAAAGATTCGCACCTTAGAAACCGATGGCTATGATCGCATGGTTGAGGCTATTTTAGCTTGGCGTTCCGGAGAAATAAACAGTATCTATGTTAAAATGGCAAAAGAGGCTTTAAAGCATCAAATCACTTTAAAGCAAGTTGCCGATAAATATCAGGCACAAAAAAATCCCCAATATTTAACTTGGGAAGAAATTGAAGAGTTGATTGCTCTTAATCATCGTTTATCTTTCTAGCTTATGCAGCAGTTTACAGTTCCTCAATTTATTGATGTTGAAGATAAAATTATCGGGCCAATTACAACCCGGCAATTTGTTATTCTATTATCCGGTGCGATTATTATTGCAATTTTTTATAAACTTTTTGATTTTGGTGCTTTTATTTTTTTGGGGTTTTTGGTTTTAGGTTTTTGTACTGTTCTAGCGTTTGTAAAAATAAATGGCCGCCCTTTTCATTTCTTTCTTCTTAATTTACTCCAAACATTAAGACGACCTAAATTAAGAGTTTGGAATAACCGTTATGGCCGCGTAGCTGATACCGATAGAATCCCAACATTGAAGTTTGATAATTCTAAAAATATTAAGGAATATTATGAGCGTTCGCGCTTAGTCGAACTGTCCCTCATTGTTGACACCCAAGGAGAATACCAGGGAGAGCAAGAAGAAGAGGATTCACCACTCATCATTAACGATTAATTTATGGCTAAGAAAAATTCTGGAAAAAATAGTCCCCCGGTTTCTACTCAGCAATATTTAGATATTTCCGAAATCAAGGACGGCACTATTGTTATGAAAGACGGCACAATTAGAGCACTCTTTTTAGCTTCTAGTATAAACTTTGCCCTAAAAAGTGAGGATGAACAAAATGCGGTGATCGGTTCTTATGTTCGGTTTTTAAATAATTTAAGTTTTACTTTACAGATTGTAATTCAGTCTCGGGAGTTGAACATTGATAATTATTTAGTTTATTTACAAACTAAAGAAAAAGAGCAAACCAATAAGTTGTTAAAGTTGCAAACTGCAGAATATATTGATTATATTAAAGAACTGACTTCTTTGGGGCAGATTATGAACAAGCGGTTTTATGTTGTCGTTCCTTATGACCCCCTAACCGATAAACATAAAGGTTTTTTTGATTCTTTAAAAGAAGCGTTTCGTCCGGCCTCGGCCATTGTTTTAAAAGATAAGACTTTTAGGCGGTATCAGAAAAGCTTAGATTTGCGCTTAGAAAGTGTGGCTAACGGCTTAACTTCTTTGGGGGTGAGTGTGGAACGTTTGAACACTCAACAGTTAATTGAATTATTTTATAATACTTACAACCCAGAAACTGCTAAGAGCCAAAAGTTAGCGGATATTAAAAAATTACGCGTGGATTTATGATTGATTTTAGTAAACAAGATGTTCGTAAAAAAATTGGTCCGGATACCGATATCCGTGATTTAAGTTTTCGGCCGCAAGCCAATGTTAATGAGAGGCCTTTTATCCCTGATCTTTCTACTGATGAGGCTCAGAATATTATTGAAGAGGAGAAGGCTTTTCGTCGCGGCGTTCTTTCGGTTCGGGACTTAATTTCTCCGGCCGCCTTAAAGGCAGAGCCCCGGCACTTGGTTTTGGGCGGGAAATTTGCCCGAACAATTTTTGTTATTGGTTATCCGCGTTATATCAGTGTTGGTTGGTTTGCTCCGATTATTAATTATAATTTAAATTTTGATGTCTCGATGTTCTTTTATCCCGTTAAGAGCTCCATTATTTTAAAGCAATTACAAAATAAGGTTGGAAGTATTAGTGCTCAAATTATTGCCGATTCTGAGAAGGGGGCGGCCCGTGATCCCCTCCGAGAAACCGCCCTCCAGGATATTGAATTTTTACGCGACTCTTTAACTCAGGGAACAGAAAAGTTTTTTCAATTTTCTCTTTATATCACTATTTATTCTGAAAATTTGGAAGAACTAGATCGGGCCAGTGAACAAATTGAAGATGTTTTAGGGTCCCGCCTCGTCTATTCGCGACGGGTTTATTTCCAATCAGAGCAAGGTTTTAATTCAACCCTTCCTTTAGGCAACGATGAGCTTTATATTACTTTTAACATGAATTCATCGCCGATTGCCTCATCTTTCCCCTTTATTTCCAGTGAACTCACCAGCGATAAAGGTATTTTATATGGAATCAATCGTCATAATAATAGCTTGATTTTGTTTGACCGTTTTTCTTTGCCTAACGCTAATTCAGTTGTTTTTGCAACTTCAGGAGCTGGTAAAAGTTATGCAATTAAATTAGAGGTGTTGCGCTCTTTAATGTTGGGAGCAGATGTAATTGTTATTGATCCGGAACATGAATATAAACACCTTTCTGATGCCGTTGGTGGTACTTACATTAATATTTCCTTGTCTTCAGAAAACAAAATTAATCCTTTTGATTTGCCTCGCTCTATCGGCGGGGATGCTAAGCCAAAAGACATCTTGCGTTCAGCAGTTATTACCCTTAAAGGCCTACTCCGCTTAATGTTGGGTGAATTTACTCACGAAGAGGATTCAATTATTGACCGAGCCCTTTTAGAGGCCTACGCTAAGAAAGATATCACTCCCGATTCTGATTTCTCTAATATTAAGGAGCCGATAATTAGTGACCTAGAACAAGTTTTAGAGGGAATGGAGGGGGGCTCTAGTTTGGCGCTTCGTCTTAAAAAATATACCGAAGGAACCTTTTCTGGTTTATTAAATAACCCGACTAATGTTGAGATGAACAATCAGTTAGTTTGTTTTTCAGTTCGCGACCTAGAGGACGAACTGCGGCCGATTGGAATTTACACGATTATCAATTATATTTGGAATGTGGTTCGGAGTGAAACTAAGCGGCGGCTTTTGATTATTGATGAGGCTTGGTGGATGATGCAGTATGAAGATTCCGCTAAATTTATTTTTGCTTTAGTAAAAAGATGTCGTAAATATTATTTAGGAATCACCACAATTACCCAGGATGTTAATGACTTCTTAACCTCTCCTTATGGCCAGGCAATTGTCAATAACTCCTCCATGCAATTATTATTAAGGCAAGCACCGGCGGCAATAGAACTGGTTCAAAAAACTTTTTTGTTAACAGAAGGAGAGAAATATTTATTACTGGAAGGTGGTTTAGGTGAGGGTATTTTCTTTGCCGGCAATAAACATGTAGCGATTAAGGTTGTTGCCTCTTACTCTGAGGATCAACTAATTACTTCTGACCCGCGTCAATTATTAGAGATTGCGGAAGCAAAAAGACGCTTTAATGTTGCTCAGTCAAGCGGAGAGATAGATTCTCTGGGTGCGTAAATTTAATTGCTCTATATAAATTAATTAAGTATATATGAAAAACCCCAAAAGAACCGGCTTAGTAATAATTATTTCAGCCTTAATTTTATTGGCGGCGTTAATATTTTTTATTATTTGGCAGAAAAATTATGAACCGGCAGAGCCAGAAATTATTATTCCAGCACCAACTTCGACTTTTCCTTTAGCTGAAGCTGATCCTGTTGAAGCGCCACAGACAACCCCGAGTGATCGACCGCGCAATTATCAGGCTTACGACATTTCCCAAGAAGAGGCTTATCAAGTATCTGCTCATGACGCTGAGAAAAGAGCGCAATTATTTGCTGAGCGATTTGGTAGTTTTTCTAACCAATCAAATTACAATAATATTGCCGATGTTACTATCTTAATGACTCCATCGATGCGTCTTTGGGCAGAAGATTATCTAGCTGAATTGCGCCAGCAGCCTTATAGTGGCGATTACTATGGAATTATTAGTACGGTAATTTTTTCAGAAATTTTAAATTATAATGAGGCTGAAGGAACAATCAGTTTGGCGGTAACCACAGAAAGGCAAGAGACAAAAGGTTTGGATTCCAGTGAGCCTTATCAGCAAGTAATTGATATTGATTTAATAAAAGATGGTAATGATTGGTTGGTTGACCGGGCTCAATGGCGGGAGTAATATTTTGTGACTATGGCCAATTTAAAAACAATTTATGTCTGTTCTAATTGCGACGCCCAGTTTCCAAAATGGAGTGGGCGTTGTTTGGAGTGTGGGTCTTGGGGGACTTTAACCGAGCAAATTAAAGATCAAAAAGAAAGCGCTAGGGCTAACTTAAGTAAATTAGGAGGTGCTGAACTTTTAGATTTACGTGAGATAAAAAGTGATCAGATGCCTCGTTTACTCACCGGCCTAACTGAGGTCGATGGCGTTTTAGGTGGTGGTTTGGTGCCCGGCTCTTTAATTTTATTGGCTGGTGAGCCCGGTATTGGAAAATCTACTCTGGTAGCTCAAATTGCCGACGCTCTAGGAAAAGGGGCTGAAATTGTAGAAAAAAAATCAGTTGTAATTTATGCGAGCGGGGAGGAGTCAGCCCGGCAGGTTAAGGATCGTTTTGAGCGCTTGGGAGGGAAGCTAGATAATCTTCGCTTTATTAGTGAAACTAATGTTGAAAAAATTATTGCCACCGCTACTAAAGCCGAGCCGCAACTGTTAATTATTGATTCTATTCAAACTGTTTATTCTGCTCTCGTTCCTTCAGAAGCTGGCAGTCTAAATCAAATTCGAGCGGCCGCTGTAAAATTACTAGAATTGGCTAAAGGAGCAGGGGTGACAGTGATTATGATTGGGCACATCACTAAAGATGGTCAAGTTGCTGGGCCTAAGTCCTTAGAACATATTGTTGATACGGTTGTTTATCTGGAAGCCGAAAAAGCGAACAGTTTCTGCTTGTTACGCGCCAGCAAAAATCGTTTTGGTGCCACTAGTGAGTTAGGAGTTTTAGAAATGACTAGTCACGGCTTTCAGGCGGTTGCCAACCCCAGCTCTGTATTTATTGAGGGTTTGAGCGGTAATGTTTCTGGCTCTGTTGTGGGCTGCGTCTTAGAAGGAGCACGGCCCTTTTTGGTTGATTTACAATCATTAGTTTCTAAAACAGTTTTTGGTTATCCACAACGAAAAGCCAGCGGCTTTGACTTAAATCGTTTACAAGTTTTAGCCGCAGTAATTTCTAAACGCACTAAAATAAATTTAAGCAGTCAGGATATTATTTTAAATTTAGTTGGGGGCTTACGCTTGACTGATCCAGGCTTAGATCTAGCCGCCTGCGCGGCCATGATTGCTTCTTTCTATAATTATAATTTTAACCCTCAAACTATTGTTATTGGAGAAGTTGGCTTGGGTGGTGAAATTAGATCGGTGGTTCGCTTAGAGCAACGTTTAAAAGAGGCTGAAAAACTCGGCTTTAAAGAAGCTCTAATTCCCGATGTAGCTTTAAAATCCAGTAAATTAAAATTAATTAAACTTAAAAATTTAAATGATTTAGTTGAGTTTATTAAATAAGTTCTAAAATAAAAAAGCCCAGACATTTTGTCGGGCTCTTTTTTTCAAAAAATATTTTTAAGTAAATTTTACCGCAGACAAATCGATTGTATCCATAATGTCTAGCGGAAGCTCTTCTTCTCCCAGTTCTACTCGCCGGTAATGAGTTTTTTTTGGTTTTTGATTTTTGAATTTTTTGGAAATAATTGAAAATTCCTTGGCGATAAACTTAAGGTAGGGTTTGTCCTTTTGGTGCTGAAGAGTTATTTGTCGTAAGGAAACATATTGATTGGTTCCTTCAACTAAAGCTCTAACCTCACCAGTCCCAGTAATAAACAACTTATCAAAGTTCACTGCGACCTTGCTGTTGTCTTTGATAATGCAATACAATTTTCTGTAAGTTTTAGTTTTGCAGCAAAATTGTTTGCCGTCTTTAGTTTCAATTCTTGCCATCTTCACTGATTTTAAAGTTCATATATCTATACCTTGGCTCAGTATATCCTAAAATTGATAACTTGTCAAATGATTAAAAATATGTTAATTTCCAAGATATGACAGAGATGGACCTTGATTATCTTTTTTCCCCTAATTTTAGGGATGATTACCAAAAATATCAATCTTTTGACGACCTTAAATTAGAGCGCCTTATTTTGCGTGGTGAAATTTCTGCAGTTTTAGGGTCGCAAATTAAAAATCGGCGTCGTGCTCTGGGGAAGTTTTCAAAAGCTTCAGAACTATTTTTTACTTCCTCGGGGCTGGAACAGGCCAGTAGTGAGGCGGTTGCTCGTCAGATTGCTCGCCGTTTTTCAATTTTTCCTAAAGTTGTCGATTTAGGCTGTGGGCTGGGTTTTAATACTATCTTTTTGGCCGCTGCTGGTAGTTTCGTGACCGCCGTTGATCGCGACTTAGATCGTTTGCGTCTAGCGCAAGCTAATGCGGCGGTTTATGGAGTGGCTGAGAAAATTAAATTTTTAGAGGGGGATTTTTTATCCCCCTCCTTTGCTGATTTTTATAAGAGTAAGCTTTTAGATTCTGAGGTAGCGCCAGCCTTTTTCTTAGATCCAGCCCGTAATTTAGACGTTGGCGGCAAAACTAGAAGTTTAATAAATTCACAGCCGAACCTATTTGAATTATTGCCCCAAATTTTTAAATTTACCGATAATGTGGCGGTTAAAATATCCCCCGCTTTTGATTATAGGGAATTAGAGCAACTCCCGGGTAATCCGGAAGTTGAACTTATCTCAGAAGGTGGTGTTTGTAAGGTTGCCATGCTCTGGTTTGGCGCCTTTAAGAGAACAAAGCGTCAGGCAACGGTTTTAGGAGTTAACCAGTCGTCTTTTCACTTAAGCTCTGGCCCTGAATCATTTGAATTTAGCCAGCCTTTAAATTATCTTTACCTGCCCGACAAGGCGATTGCTCGTGCCCAGTTAACGGCCACTTTTGCCGCCGCTTTTGATTTAAAGCTTATTGGCCCCACCAACCCTCTTTTAAGCTCCATTAATTTCAAAAAGGTCCCAGCTAGCCGCTATTTTAAAATTATTTTTCAAGGACCCTTTAGCCTAAAATCTTTAAAGCGTCTTTTAAAAGAGCAAAAGATAGAGCGAGCTGAGTTAGTGGTCCGACAAATAAAGCTAAGCGCTGAGGAGTTGCGAGAACGCCTTAAACTTCAAGAAGGCGGCAATAAAACAATTTTTATTTTTTCTAACGAGCAGATAGGTAATTATTACATTTTTGCAGAAAATATTAAAAAGGCTGAAGCTTAATATTGTCCTAAACTAAGGCCATTTGACAATATTTCATAAATCTGCTATAATTTGTTTATAGTTGTTTAACAATCAAATGCAGAATATTATGAAAGGAATTAAACTTTGCTTAGCCCTTCAAGGAATAATGCTCTTATTATATTTTATCCTAATTTATTTAGGGGTAATAATGGCAATAATTCTAATTGTAGGTGGTTTGCCCGGAGCGATGTTTTTCTTTCGCCCGGCTTTAGAGGCTTTCTTAGCGCCTCTCTGGTTGCACCTGCTTTTTGGACTTATCTCATTATACGGCATCGCTTACTTTGATAGCGACGAGAATGGAGATTATCTAGAAGAAATAATCAGTCAAAAATTAACAAAAAAATAGAAAAAATGGAAAAAGCAAAAAAAGTTTTAGCAGGAATTGGTTTTTTTATTTTCGTTTGCTTCGCTTTGATTTTTTTGATGCACGTCTGGGGATTCATTTCTTATGTTCTCGAGGGTAATAATTACCCCGATTACGGAGCAAGAAGCATGTTCGAGAAAATTATCAGTTGGCCCTGGTATGTACTTGTCGCCATGGGTTTATTGGCAACTTACAGCCTTTGTCGCCTATGTTCCCGTTGTAAAGAGGAAGAAGTGGAGGGCACAGAAAAGATTTAAGGTTTCACAAAGGAACCTGTTAAAAAAAGAAAGACTTCATCATGAAGTCTTTTTTTCTTTGGTAAATTTTTTTATTCCAGATGTAAATTTTTTTCCCATTCGCCGAGGCGCGCTTTTATCTGAGGGTGTTTACTTAAATCAGGGTCCGATTTTATTAGTCGCGTCGCTTCATCTTTTGAAGCTTTTAAAAAAGGAAGATCAAAAATAGTAGTTAACTGCCAATCTTTAAAACCGCTCTGTAATTGACCAAACAAGTCGCCGCTACCGCGCAGTTCTAAATCTTTTTCTGCCAATTTAAGACCATTGTCAGTTTTTGTCATTATCGTTAATCTTTTCAAAGTTTTTGGGTTTTTTATATTTTCCTGACTAGGCGCCAAAAAGCAATAGGCGGCGGCTTGCCCGCGACCAACTCGGCCGCGAAATTGATGTAGTTGGGCTAAGCCGAAGCGATCAGCCCCTTCAATAACCATTACGGTGGCATTAGGAAAATCAATGCCGACCTCAATTACTGAGGTGGAAACTAAAATGTTCAACTCTCGGCTAGCAAACTTTTTTAAAATATCTTCCTTGTCTTTAGCTTTTAAGCGTCCGTGAAGTAAGCCAACTTTATATTCCGGAAAAACTTCTTCTTGAAGACGACGATGCTCAGTTATAGCAGATTTTACTTCAAGTTTGTCAGAATCTTCAACTAAGGGACAGATTACAAAAACTTGACGGCCGGCGTCTATCTCTTCTTTTAGGCGCTTTTCCATCGCCGGTCTTTGTTCTCCACCAACTAAGAAGGTTTTAATTTTTTGCCGGCCGGCCGGCTGTTCGGCAATAATTGATAAATCTAAATCACTGTAAATAGTTAAGGCTAGTGAGCGGGGAATTGGTGTTGCTGTCATTGATAAAAAATGTGGCGCCCAATTTTCTTCTTGGCCTAAAATCTGATGGCGCTGATTAACGCCGAAGCGATGCTGTTCGTCAACCACGGCTAAGCCTAAACGCGGAAAAGAAACTCCGGGCTGAATTAAGGCTTGGGTGCCGATAATTAAATCAGCTTCTTCTCGTAAAAATTGTTTTCTATTTTTATTGGTTAGTTTAGGGTCAGTTATAAAATTAGCTTCTTGATAACTAGCCGTTAGCAGGGCCACTTTAAAATTTTGATCTTTAAAAAATCTACAAAAAGTTTGATAATGTTG
>CAZERN010000008.1:0-14639 GCA_964514675.1 uncultured Gammaproteobacteria bacterium
TAGGTTTAAAAAAATACCCCTATTAAAAAAACTGAGCTTAGCTCAGTTTTTTTCTAATCATATATTCTTTTTGGAGGAGCAGCAAATCTTTTTCTAATTCAGCCTCTTCAATTTCCGGCCAAACTCCCTGTTGCCGCCACAAACTTAGGGTGGTGGCTAAACTACCAAAGTAATCACCAGCTTGGACATGAAAATCAACGCTCTCCGCATCGTTAACAAATAAGAGTGGGCATTTTTTTAGGTGATAGAATGACATTAATTTAAATTAAGCTGACAAATTTATTTCTCGCGATAATTAGATGGTCCAGTAAGCCAACACCAAGAATGTTTCCAGCTTCTTTCAGTTGTTCAGTGATTTTTTTGTCGGCCATTGTTACTTCCAGGCTCCCCGAGGGGTGGTTGTGGGCGACGATTACCGCTACCGCTCCATATTCTAAGGCTGGCCTAAACACTTCTCTTGGATCGACTGGACTAGAAGTCAATGTGCCAATGGAAATTACTTCATCATGAATTAATTGGTAGTGACTATTCAAGTAAAGTCCGCGGAAATTTTCTTTTCTCAAAACACTCATTTCTTTTAAGTGATTAAAAGCTTGCCAGCTGGCGCGAATAGTAATTGTTCCGTGTGATTTATTTTGAAAAAAACGTCGGCCTAGCTCAAAGCAGGCGACAATTTGACAGGCTTTAATTAGTGAAATTTTGGCATCAGCCGCTAGTTTTTCAGGCTTAGTTTGAGAGATTAAACCAGAGGAACCATATTCTTTTAAAACACGATGACTTAACTCTAAAACCCCTTCTTTTTTATTGCCACTATTTAAAATTATCGCTAGTAGTTCGGCTGATGATAATTCATTAACTCCCTGTTGCTGCATCTTTTCTCGTGGTTTTGCCCCCTTAGCTAAATCGCGAATCCTGAGAGTATAGGAGCCATTTTTATCACTTAAATGATTATATCCTTGGACTTTATCAGGAGTCATAAAAATTTATTTAAAAGTAAAGGTATAAAATTTTACTGGTTTTAATTATATCAGACTTATGTTAAATTTAAGGGACCTAATTACTTAAATTTTATGTCAACTTATAGTCTAAAAACTTTAAATAATCAGTTGCCAGTCTTAGCTGTTCCTTTTAGTGGGACAAAGACGGTTACTGTCTTACTGATGGTGCGAACGGGCTCAAAATATGAGAACAAAAAAGAGAGCGGCTTATCCCACTTTTTAGAACACCTCTTTTTTAAAGGCACCGATCGTTATCCTAGCGCCCAGGCTTTAGCGACCGCCCTTGATCGAGTGGGCGGCGAGTATAATGCTTTTACCTCTAAAGAATACACCGGCTTCTGGGTTAAAGTTGCCGCCACTAAATTGGAAATCGCTTTAGATTTAGTGGCTGATATGCTTTTAAACTCTCGTTTTGAAGCAGCCGATATTGAAAGGGAAAAGGGGGTTATTGTTGAAGAGTTAAATATGTATGAAGATAACCCACTTTTTAAAATTGAAGATTTATTTGAAAGTTGTTTATATGGGGATACTCCTGCTGGCCGTGATGTTGGTGGTACAGTAGAAAATGTTAAATTATTTAAGCGCTCTGATTTTATAAGGTATTTTTCTCGCCAATATGGTGCTAAAAGTAGTACTCTAGTTATTTCTGGTCGCTTGCCTAAAAATTACTTTAGTTTGATAAAAAAATATTTTTTTGCCTTTCCAAAAAACAATTGGCGCGATAAGGTAAAGGTAAGAGAGTCCCAGAAGAAACCTCAATTATTAGGAAAATATAAAAAAACTGATCAAACCACCCTTTCTTTGGGGGTCCGTGCTTTTCCGGTGGGACATAAAGATGAATTTGTTCTTAAAGTGTTGGCGGTGATTTTAGGTGGGTCAATGAGCTCGCGGCTGTTTAGTGAAATTAGGGAGCAGCGCGGCTTAGCTTATTCTGTCCGTACTAGTGCAGAGACTTATACTGATACTGGCTATTTAACAACAACTTCAGGAATTCGTTTGGGGAAGGAGGTAGAGGCAGTAAAAGTGATTTTGGATAATTATCAACTTTTAAGAACTGAATTAGTTCCAGAATCTGAGCTGCAGCGCACAAAAGATATGTATAAGGGAAGATTGGTAATTTCTTTAGAGTCCTCTGACTCTTTAGCTAATTGGTATGGCAGTCAAGCGGCTACTAAAAGAGGGCTGCTGACTCCAGATGAATACTTAAAAAAAATTGAAGCAGTGAGCGCTCTTGATTTGCGACGAGTAGCTAGAAAGATTTTTAGAAATGAAAATCTAAATCTAGCCTTGATTGGACCAGGTGGAAAAACTAAGCAATTGGCTCTTCAAAAGATATTAAAATTTTAAACATGAGTGAAGATGTTTTAGCAAAACTTAATGATACTCAGCAGATTGCTGTTCGTCATGAAGACGGACCTCTTTTGGTAGTGGCGGGAGCCGGAACGGGAAAAACTACTCTTTTGATTGCTCGCTTGGTTCATTTGTTGCTCAATCAAAAATATTCAAGCAATAGTTTACTTTTACTTACTTTCACTGAGAAGGCGGCTGGAGAGTTAGAAGAGCGAGCTGATCGGGCTCTGCCTTATGGGTATTTAGATTTATGGATTCATACTTTCCATGGCTTTGGTGAGCGAATTTTGCGGGAGCACGCCTTAGATATTGGTTTGCCGGCTGATTTTAAAATGATTGATGATACTGAACAATGGATTCTGGTCCGCAACAACCTAGAACGATTTGCGCTTAGCTACTACCAGCCCATCGGCAATCCGACTAAATTTATTTCCGAGCTTTTAAGACACTTTTCCCGTCTAAAAGATGAAAATATCTCCCCAGAAGCTTATCTTGCTGTTGCGGGTGCAGATTCAGAGTTACCCGAAGAAGAAAAATTACGCCAAAAAGAGCTTGCTTTTGCTTATCAGACTTACAACCAGTTATTGCTAGAAAATAGTTATTTGGATTTTGGCGATTTAATTGTTTATACCTTGAAACTTTTCAAAGAGCGTCCTCAAATTTTGGCGCATTACCAGAATCAGTTTAGGCAAATTATGGTTGATGAATTCCAAGACACCAACGGCGCTCAGTATGAATTGGTAAAAATGCTCGCTTTACCTAAAAATAATTTAACAGTGGTAGGAGATGATGATCAGTCAATTTATAAATTTCGAGGCGCTTCAATTTCTAATATTTTGCAATTTAAAGATGATTTTCTTCATGCTAAAGAGTTGGTACTAACCGATAATTATCGTTCTCGCCAGGAAATCTTGGATTACGCTTATCGCTTTATCCAGCACAACAATCCTTATCGTCTCGAACAGAAGCTTAAACTTGAAAAAAAGCTAGAAGCGCGGGGAAATTTTAAAGAAGAGGAGAGAGCGGCTGTCAATTATTGGCAATTTTTGCGAGCTGAAGACGAGATTGCTTTTGTTGTTGATCAAATTAAAGATTTACACAATCAGGGCTTGGCAAATTGGCTGGATTGCGCAATTTTAGTGCGCGCCAATGATACAGCCGATGCTTATGTAAAAGAGTTAGCCCGACAAAATATTCCTCATCAATTTGTTTCTCTGCGCGGTCTTTATTTTAAGCCGGTTATTTTAGATTGCTTGGCCTATCTCCGTTTGTTAGATAATTATCACGACTCGGCTTCACTTTTTCGCTTGTTGAATTTGCCTCAGTTTAAAGTTTCTTATCAAGATTTGATTAAAATTAATAAGGTTGCCAAAAGACGAATTTGGTCTATTTTTGAAGCTCTAGAAAAAGTGGAGAGTATTCCTGATTTAAGCCCAGAATCTCAAGCGGGGATTAAGCGCTTACTCGCTTTAATTAAGTTTAATTCTGAGCGTGTGGCCACTACTGATCCTAGTCGCCTTCTTTTGTATTTTCTAAATGATTCTGGGTTGCTGACAGATTTAGATTTTGATCGCGATGTGGAGATTTTTTCTTATCTTAATCAGTTTTATCAAAAAATAAAAAAATTTGAAAAGAATGTTCGAGATGTGCATTTGCGAGATTTTGTTGCCCTAATTGATTTAGAGCTTGAAGCTGGTCAGAGTGGTTCCTTGCGCTTAGAGTTTGCCGATAATGACACCGTTAAGGTGATGACAATCCATTCGGCTAAAGGACTAGAATTTAAATACGTTTTCCTTGTTAATTTAGTGGACAAGCGCTTTCCGACGATTAATCGTTCAGAAAAAATTAGCTTACCGGAGGTTCTACTTAGCCGCTCGCTGGTGACAGCTGAGAATCCGCACTTAGAGGAAGAGCGGCGCTTGTTTTATGTCGCCGCGACTAGAGCCAAGGAGCGCTTGTTTTTAACTGGGGCTAAAGATTACGGCGGAAAACGGGAGAAAAAGCCATCAGTCTTTATTGAAGAAATGGGGTTAGCAGTTCAAGAGGTTGGTGTTTCTAGGGTGGAAAATTTAGAATTAGTTCATGATTTAAATAATTTAGACGAGAGTTCTCAGCTTATTCCGGAAGCGGCTTTGCCAAATCATTTTTCTCATTCTCAGTTAGAAACTTATTCTATCTGTCCCCTAAAGTACAAATTCAGCAATGTTTTAAAAATTCCCGTAGAGGGAAGTCGGGGCAACTTAACTTTTGGACAAACCATTCACAGTACTTTATATAAATTTTTAAAGCCACTAGAAGAGACAGAACAAAGTTCTTTGTTTTCTGAAGGTGTCAAAAAAGAACTATCGGAAGAGAATTTGAAAAAGATCTATGATTATTATTGGACTGATGATGGTTATAGTAGCAAAAAGGAACGTCAAGATTATTATGAGCGCGGTTTAAATTGTTTGCGTAATTTTTGGCAAGACTGGTCTGAAAACCCTTCGCCAGCAATTCTTTATTTGGAAAAAAAGTTTACTTATAAGTTGGGTGGGAAAATAATTAAAGGAACTGTTGACCGGGTTGATCGCTTGCCCGATGGGACTTTGGAAATAATTGATTATAAAACCGGAACCATCAAAGACACTTTAACTAGTGATAGTAAGATTCAGCTTACTCTTTATCAATTAGTTTTAGAGGAGCTTTTTGGGGTTAAGGTTAGTCGCTTAACTTATTATTATGTAGAGGGTCCACAGCGCTTGTCTTTTGTGGCTAAGCCTGAATTTTTAAATAAAGTTCGTCAAGAGGCGATTACAAAAATGGTGGCAATTAGTGAGGGAAAATTTCCGCCAACCCCAGGAATGGCCTGTTCTTTTTGTGATTTTAATAAAATTTGCCCATATCGTGCCTTATAAAAAATAAGAATCAATTTGCTTATGAGAAAATTTTTTAGTTGGATTCGCCCTTTTTTATATCTCTTGCTTTTTATTCTTTGGTTGATTTGGTATTCTAATGTTAGAGTTTTAAGTGGGGCCTCTAATATTGCTATTGATTGCCGGCAGTTGGAAACTTATCCAGTCGGGCTAGTTCTCGGAGCCCGTGCTTATAACGATAATCAAGTCAGTCCTATTTTTTCTGATCGTTTAATTACCGCTGCTGATTTGTATAAGGAGGGTAAAATTGAAAAGATTATTGTCTCTGGAGATCATGGCGCCATCTCTTATGATGAGGTTACCGCGGGGCGTAATTTTTTATTAGACCAAGGAGTGTCGGGAGATGATATTTTTTTAGATCATGCTGGCTTTGATACTTACGATTCGGTTTATCGGGCTCAGGAGATATTTAAAGCGCCTCGGGTTTTAATAATTACTCAGAGATTCCACCTGCCGCGGGCTTTGTATTTTGCCGAAGAAAGAGATTTTTCAGCTTTAGGTTGTGTGGCTGATAAGCAGAATTATGAAAATCTTAATTATTTTGAAAATAGAGAAATTCTGGCTCGGGTTAAGGGCTGGTTGGAGTCTTTTTTCAAAGTGAAACCCAAGTATTTAGGAGAGCCAATTGATCTTCAGGGCTCAGGCAAGGCCACTTGGGATGATTATGAGCCAGAAATTATCCCTGAATTTGATGAGAATTTAAAAAAAGACTTCTTAATTAAACTTCCTAAAATTGTTACTTCCACTGAAAATGCTTTAGAAAAAAATAAGGATTAAATTTAATTTTATGCCTTTTGCTAGTGAAACAAACGCTGAGAATCGTCTTCTCAATCCGGCTGAAAATAAACAAGAAGAAAATTTTGACCGTTCTTTGCGGCCGAAAACTTTAACTGATTATGTTGGTCAGGAAAAGATTAAGTCTAATTTAGAGATTGCGATTAAGGCAACCAAAAAAAGAGAAGAGTCGCTAGAGCATGTTTTACTCTACGGTGCTCCCGGCTTAGGAAAAACCACCTTGGCTCATATTATTGCTAATGAAGTAGGGGCTAATATCAGAATAACTTCGGGGCCGGCGATTGAAAAGAGTGGGGATTTGGCGGCAATTTTGAGTAATTTAGAAGAGGGGGATATTTTATTTATTGACGAGATTCATCGTTTAAATAAGGTGGTTGAAGAAATTCTTTATCCGGCGATGGAGGACTTTGCCTTAGATATTATTATGGGCAAAGGGCCAACGGCTAGAACTCTGCGTCTGGATTTACCTCACTTTACTGTTATTGGCGCGACGACTATGGCCAGTCTTTTGTCTGCCCCTCTACGTGACCGTTTTGGGCATATTTATCATTTGGAATTTTATAAACCAGAAGAGTTAGCTCGAATTATCCGCCGGAGCGCCAAGTTATTAGATGTTCGTTTAGACCCAGCGGCCGCAGGCGAAATTGCTCAGAGGTCTAGGCGGACACCTCGAGTAGCTAACCGACTTCTTAAAAGAGTTCGTGACTATTCACTAGTAAAGAGCGACGGGGTAGTGGATTTGCCTGTTTCAAAAGAAGCCTTTTCAATGTTAGAGGTTGATGATTTAGGTTTGGATCAAACCGATCGGAAAATTTTAGCAACAATTATTGAGAAATTTAATGGTGGTCCAGTGGGCTTAAATACTTTGGCGGCGGCTACTGGCGAAGAAATTAATACGATTGAAAATATTTATGAACCCTATTTGTTGCAATTGGGCTTCTTGGACCGTTCTTCGCGCGGACGCCTGGCGACCGAATCAGCTTATCAGCATTTAAAGATTAACAAACCCGGACGGCTTGGTTTATGAGTTACAAACTGCAAGACTTTAATTATAATTTGCCCAGAGAACTAATTGCTCAAGATCCGGCTCGGCCCCGAGATGCGGCTAAGTTGCTGGTTTTAAATAGGAAGACTAAAAAAATTAGTGAATCTAGATTTAGCCATTTGGCTGACTTTTTACAGCCAGGAGATGTTTTAGTGGTTAATGATTCTAAAGTTTTGCCAGCGCGTTTATTAGGAGTGAAGGATAGTGGTGGTCAAGTGGAAATTCTTTTGCATCGTGTTGAAAAAGAAAATATTTGGGAGTGTCTTTTAGGTGGCCGAGTGAGACCTGGTGTTCAAGTGTTTTTTAAAAAAGGTTTGGTTGCCACCTTGATTAATAATCAAGGTGATGGCACTTGGCTGGTTGCTTTTAACCAGAGGGGGGCTAAATTTATTAAAACAGTTAGCGCTATTGGTCTAATGCCCCTACCTCCCTACATTAAGAGTGCTCGTGAAAAATTTCTTGCCAATAAAGAGCGCTATCAAACTGTTTATGCGGCACCGGATAAAACTGGTTCGGTGGCAGCGCCAACGGCGGGACTTCATTTTACGCCGCGACTTTTAAAGAAATTAGAAAAGCGAGGTGTGTCTGTGAAAAAGATTACTCTCCATGTTGGTTTAGGGACCTTTGCAGCTGTTAAAGAGCCCGATATCCGTAATCACCAAATGCATGCGGAGTGGGCGGTAATTGATAAACGAACAGCTGCTTATTTAAAGGAGGCCAAACAAAGCGGGCGCAGGTTAATAGCAGTTGGGACTACTAGTGCCCGTACCTTGGAAACTTGGGCGCAGGCCGGTTGGCCAAAAGAGTTAAGTGCTTGGACAAAAATTTTTATTTACCCCGGTTATAGTTTCTTAGCCGTTGATGGCTTAATTACCAATTTTCATCTTCCTCAGTCAACCTTATTAATGATGGTTGCTGCTTTTGCTGGTCAGGGCTTGACAAAAAAATCCTATGGTTTGGCGGTCGCTCAAAATTATAGATTTTATTCTTTTGGTGACGGAATGCTTATTATTTAAAGACTTTTTGTGATTAGCGTTTTTGGCAATTGGGTGTTATAATAGCAAAAGTTTTTCAGTTTAAATTTTTTGTTAGATTTTTACCAGTGGCAGTTTAATAGCCTTTTTTGTCTATGTTTAAAAAAATTATTTTAGCGATTCAAGAATTTGTGAAGTTAGCTGCGATTGCAATCGTGATAATTGTTGCTGTGCGCTATTTTTTAATTCAGCCTTTCTATGTTAAGGGGGCTTCTATGGAGCCGAACTTTTATAGTTATGAATACCTAATTATTGATGAGCTTAGTTACCGTTTTAACGAGCCGCAGCGAGGGCAGGTTGTTGTCTTTAGGTATCCGCGCGACCCTCAAGAACACTTCATTAAGCGGGTGATTGCTTTGCCCGGGGAGACCATTCAGATAAAAGACAACCATGTCTATATTTATAATGAAGAGTATCCTAATGGTTATATTTTAAAAGAAGATTATTTGGCCGAAGGAGAAATAACCTTGGCTAATAATGAGAATCATATTAACCTGGGAGCAGACGAGTATTATGTTCTAGGTGATAATCGGGGCGCCTCTCAAGATTCCCGCTATTTTGGACCACTTAAGCGAAGCTTTATTACTGGGAAAGTTTGGTTGCGCGGCTATCCAATTAGTCGCTTAGATGTCTTTACTGATAAAGATTTGCCGGTTTATTAAAAAGTTTTTAATGATAATTTTATGACCAAAGCTAAGACTGTTAAAAAGCCGACCGCTAAGGCCAGTGTTGCTAAAAAATTAGCCCCACCGGCTAAGAAGCCGGCGTCACGCCAAGAGCCCAAAAAAGTCGCTTCGTTAAACGAAAAACCCGCCGCTAAATATATTGAAAAAAAACCCGGAAAAACTTATCAGCATCTAATGGGCTTTAAGGATTACTTGGGGAAAGATTTTTTAACTTGGGATTTGGCAACTGCTAAGGCTTGGGAGTTGGCGCGTTCTTACGGTTTTATGCCGATTAAGACTCCAATCCTTGAAGAGCTGGGAATGTATAAAAAAACTACGCGTTTAGGCTTAGATAAGGAGTTTTTTACAGTTGACTTAGAGCATGGCGAAAAAGCAGTTCTTCGTCCAGAGTTGACTCAAGGAATGTTTCGTGCTTATCTAGAGAACAAAACAGAAGATAGTTCTTTACCGGCTCGACTTTTCTCTATTGGTTCAGTTTTTCGTCAAGATAAAATTGGCGGTGGCCGTTATCGAGAGTTTACTCATTTAGATTTAGAAATAATCGGTGAGGCTAAACCAGTGTCTGAGGCTTTGATTATTAATACCGCTTATCGTTATCTAAAAGAACTCGGCCTTAATTTCCAACTCCAGATTAATAGTCTTGGCGATCAGGATGCTCGTCGTGATTACTCTAGTAAACTAAATGCCTTTTTCAAAGAACGAGGGCGCCGGACCAAGCTTTGTAATAATTGTAAGAAAGCATTGCTTAAAAGCCCCTTAGCTCTCTTAGATTGTCGTGAAGAGGATTGCACTGAAGCTCGGGAAGGGGGGCCGCAAATCGCTGATTTTCTGTCTGTTGAAAGTCGTGAACATTTTTCAAAAGTTCTGGAATACTTAGATGATTTAAATATCCCTTATAATTTTAATTCTTATTTGGTGCGGGGTTTAAATTATTATAGTGAAACAGTTTTTGAATTTTGGCCGCTTGGTAGCGATGGCACAGCTAATAGTCGCCAAGCTTTAGGGGCTGGCGGTCGTTGCGATTCTTTGTTAACCTCTTTAGGGGGTAAAGAGAGTGCTTGCGGTGTTGCAATTGGTTTAGAGAGGGTAACTACCAGATTAAAAGAGCAGAACGCCGTTTATAGATACCCCGATGAACAAGAATTGGTTTATGTGGCTCAGTTAAGTGAAACTGCTCGCGCTCGCGCTTTACTGCTTTTTGAAGAATTGCGCTTGGCTGGATTTAATGTGCGTCAATCTTTCTCAGTTGACGGTTTAAAAGCTCAAATTGAGGAAGCTAACAATTTACAAGCTAAGGTAACTTTGATTTTAGGCAAGAAAGAGATTATGGATGAAACAATCTTGTTGCGCGATATGGAATCCGGTGTTCAGGAAACCGTTGCGCTTAAAAAAATCAAAGATAGATTAGATAAAAAAATAAATAGAAAGGTAGGTGTGATTTATGGCTGATTATAAAAGACGATCAGGTGAAAGTTTTGAAACTTTTTTGCGCAAATTTAAACGAGCCGTTAAAAACGGTAAGCGTTTAGAAAAGGCCAGAGAAAAGCAACACTTAATTCCCGAAAAAACTAAGCGTCAACAAAAAAAGCAAGCTTTAACTGGGCTGCGCTTAAAAAAAGAAAAAGATTTTTTGCGTAAAACTGGAAAACTTGAAGAAACCATTAGACGTCGTTAGTTAAAAAGAAAGGTATTTTAAAAAGCCGCTCCTAGAGGGCGGCTTTTTATTGTTTTATTCCCGGAATGAAACGTTTGATATTTTCTAAAGTAGATTTTTTAGAATATTGCTTGATATGATCGCGAGCTTTTTTAGTTTTAGCAAACTTAATCCAATCTTTGCTCGGGTGGAGGCGGTTTTTGTCTAAAATAATTTCTACTAAATCACCGTTTTTTAATTCTTGGTCTAAACGTCCGAGCCGATCATTTATCATTGCACCCGTAGCATGGTTACCGATTTCGCTGTGGACTGCATAGGCAAAATCAATTGGCGTTGCTCCTTCGGGAAGCTCAAAGACATCGCCCTTAGGAGAGAAGACAAAAATTCGATCATGAAAAACACTTAGTTGGACATTTGTAACAAATTCTTTGGTGTTGCTTAACTCCTTCTGAACCTCAGTAATTTCTTGAATCCAGCGCGGCTGTTTGTCTACCTCTTGCCCAGAAGACTTGTCTTTGTAATACCAGTGAGCAGCAATCCCGTAAACTGATTCTTCATGCATTTTCTGAGTACGAATTTGAAATTCGACTGCCTTATTTTCTGGTCCAAAAACGGTAGTGTGTAATGATTGATAGCCGTTTGGTTTAGGGACGGCGATATAATCTTTAAAGCGATTAGGCTTAGGACGCCAGAGCGTGTGGACTATCCCTAAGACTTTATAACAATCGTTTATTGTTGGGACAATTAGACGGACGGCGAAAACATCGTAAATTTGGTCAAAGCGGCGTTTCTTATTCTGCATTTTTTTCCAAATACTATAAAGGTGTTTGAAGCGGACTTCCATTTTATAATCCACTTCCGTTTCTTCAAGACGAGGAGCGAGAATATCTTTTATTTTTTGAAAATAAAGGTTGCGTTCCGCTTTTTTTTCTACCTCATACTCTTGTTCTAAATCATGAAATTCGTCTGGGTAGAGATATTTAAAACACAAATCTTCCATTTGCCACTTCAAGCGCCAAATCCCTAGCATCCCAGCAATCGGGGCGTAAATTTCTAAAGTTTCCTTGGCAATCCGTCGTTTTTTTTCATCGGGTAGAGCTTCTAAAGTTCTTAGATTATTCAAGCGGTCACAAAATTTAATAAAAATAATTCTAATATCGTCAGTCATTGCCAGAAACATTTTCTTTAAATTTTCTCGGTAACGCTCAATCCCCCGATATTTTAATTTTCCTAACTTAGTCACGCCAGCTACAAGGGTGGCCACTTCGGCGCCAAAATTTTTTTCAACTTCTTCTAGACTGACTTCTGTGTCCTCGGGAACATCATGGAGTAAGCCGGCAGTGACAGTTGGCAAATCAGCTTTAATCTCGGTTAATAAATAAGCAGTATGCAAAGAGTGGTTGATATAAGGTTCGCCACTTTTTCTGAATTGACCTTCGTGAGCGGCGGCAGCAAAATCATAAGCGAGCCAAAGAATTTCAGCGTCAACTCCGGGGTGGTTTTCTTTAAATTTTTTGACAATCCGATCTATCGTCATAACTTTTTATTTTTCCTTCTTTTTGCTATACTTCATTATATCATAATGGCTAAGAATAAAATAAGTCAATGAGGTCTAAAAATAATCTTTTTTTAAAAAAAATCGGATCAACGTTACTAGTATTGGTCATTTTTTTGTCGTGGGCGGCAAGCGTTTCTGCGGCTAGTAATATAGAAGAGGGCATCGCTCAGGTTGATCAGACGATTGCTCTTAGTGCTACGTCGCCGATTGTTATTGCTCTAAGAGTAATTCAAGTTGCTTTAGGAGTCTTAGGGGTAATTGCCGTTTCTTTGATAATTTATGCCGGCTTTTTGTGGATGACTTCGGCTGGCAGTGATGAAAAAATAAATCAAGCTAAAAAGATTCTGCGTCAAACTATTATTGGCTTGATAATTATTCTTTCTTCTTGGGGGATTACCTATTTCATTTTAGAAAAACTCATTGGTGTTACTGGCGGTAGTAGTGGGCAAGAAAATATTTCTGGGCGTACTTCAGGGGGGTTTGGTTTAAGCGCTTTAGGCTCCTGTTCTTTAGAAACGGTTTTCCCAGAGCCGAACAGTAAAGATAATGCTCGTAATACCACTATTTTAATTACCGCTAAAGAGCCAATCAATTTAGAAACCATTTGTTATAATAATAGAAATGAGGCTTGTGCTTGCAATAACACGCCTAGTTGTAATCGCTTGAATTTTAATAATATTCAAATCTTTAACACCGCTTCCGGTAATGCTTGTGTCAATAATAATTGCGCTGGTAATGTGAATGAAGTCGAGGTCTCGGTTCCTAGTGATGGTAAAACTTTAGTTTTGCGTCCGTTAAAACCTTTAGGTAGCCCTGACGGTTACACCGAGTATAGCGTTCGCTTAAATTCGGCGATAGAGAAAAAGTTAAGCAAAGAATCTCTATTCGCTTCTTGCTCGGCTGATTATTTTGAATGGACTTTTGAGGTAAGCAATAAACTGGATTTAACTCCCCCTCAAGTTAAGCTGGGTGGCAATTTCCCGCCAGCCGACCCAACTGCTGATTTATTTGAAATTAAGACCAAGGCGCAAAGCGCTCAGGCAAAGATAACAATTAACTCTTGCCCCCAACCCTATCAAATAGCGACTGGTAGTATTAGTGCTCGCGGTTCGGCTGTTCCGGCTACCCTGGTGGTTAATTCTGAATACTCAGGGGCAATTACTGACTTCGTTGTTCAAGTAAAAGATGGGCAAATGCAGTTATTTAGTGGCAATTCCTCTTTAGGGGTTAGCCCGATTGTAGATGGTAAGGCCACTTTTGCTGGTTATTTTGCGATTTCTCCAGAGTCTGTTATTGAGGGTAATTCTTGGTCTTTAAGAATTGCTCCAGTGCGGCCTGCCGACTCAATTACGGTTGTCAATAAAACTTATATTTTTGTAGATAAAAAATCAGGAGCTGGTAATGAGATTGTGCTGCCAGAAGTCTGTGCTCCGTTGGCAGTCACTGAACAGATGGTCCTTGCTTTAAGTGGGAATGAGAGTGTTAATGTTTCTAGTTCGGCTAATCAAATTACTTTATTTTCTAAAGAACCAGGCATTTTCGGGAATAGCCAACTTCTAGCCACCAACAGTGAAGCCCTGAGTCTAACTCCTTTTAGCGGTGGGGTTGATAAAAATGAGACTTACACAATTCGGGGCTTAAAAGATCAGCCAATGAATACGGTTGTTCGAGTTGATTTTAATGAGTCGGTAAATCCAATGGTTCTTTCCGGGCAAGCTGACGAGGTCGCTCCTTTTGTTCGTTTAGTTAATGCTGACCCTCAAGCGCTTCCGGCTGGACATAATTGTGGTGCTCCTAAAGATTGTCTTTCTTACAATTGTGAAACTTCAGTTTGTGTTGGTGATTATATTAGCGGTAATTTTTCCTTAACCAATAACTATCAAACTTTAGAATTTATTTCTAATCGCGAATGCGGCGTTAATAGTTGTGGCGAAAAAATTTATTGTTTACCCGCTAATAGTCATTTAGTCTTACGCTTAGAAGCGGCTAATTTGCAAACCTGTCAAGCAAATAGCGATTGTCAGTCTTTAACCCCTTATTCTCAGTGTGAGTCACCAGCTAATGTTTGCCGTGATAATGCTGCTGGCCGTAATTATCCTCAAGCCAATCCTTTAAATTTAGACGGCGTAGTGGATTTAGCCTTTAATTCTTTAGATGGAAATCGTGATGGTCGCGCCGATGGCCGTCCGCAGGGAATATATAATTATTTTATTGAAGGAGAAAATGATTTTTCTAAGCGGGATGGGTTTGAGTTCTCTTTCTTTATTAATGGTGAAATTAATTTAGTGCCACCGAAAATATCTTTAGCTTCTCCGCGTTTGGCAGAGTCTGGAGTTTTAGCAACCCGTCCAGTGGTAGTTGATTTTAACGATTTAATGATGGCTCGCACTTTGGCGACTGGGGTGATTGCTTTAAATAATGGTCTATCTGTTACTGAGCACAAGTTAATTAATTTGGATAGTTCGGTCGCTGGGCCTCTGGGTTATTGGTTAAAAAATGAGAATAAGGAAATCGGGAATCCTGACGGTCAGCCGGACTACACTTCATTAATAATTGAGCATACTGATTTTTTTGAAGCGGTTACTTATATTACGCAGATTGGGTCAG